>JAEINX010000191.1 GCA_016342645.1 Bacteroidales bacterium
ACAACTAATAACGACGAATTGGAGGCTCTGGAAGCATATATCCCATAGGTACCATATTCAAATGTGCTGTTTGTTATTTTTACATTGCCATTGCTCCGAATATCAATACCTTTGTGGCTATTGTTAATACCATTGTTTGAGCTAACCAGAACATTGTCAATAGTTACATTATCTACCCCGCTATTAATGTAAAGTTCTGCATAGGTATTGTTCATTTGAATTTTGCCGTTTTTTATGGTTATGTTGGCAAAATCGGTATCGAATTGTATTTGTTTGTTTACTTCGAGTAGTTTGGTGGCTTGGTTAACTCCCTCGAATGTAATTGTGGCATCGAGTTCACAATTAATGTTACCGCTAAGTCGTGTATAACCGCTACCTGAAATAGTTAATGAACAATTCTCTTTTACTTCTATTTCTCCATTTAAATTAAGAACACTACCAGATTCAATATTAATATTACAATTGTTTTTAACAACTAATTTACCGTTAATTTCAAGTGTGCTATTTTGTTTCAAAAACAGTTCTCCATCTTTTATAACATAAAGAGTTGCTTCATCTGCAACCAAAATATTTGATGTATTTGTAATTTCTGCTACATCAGCAATATAATTTCCATAGTATAATATTTCACTATTGCTTATCGTTCCTTTTATTCCCAATGCCCGATTAGCATTTAGTTTACCGTAGCCTACCTCGTTGTTCCAACTGCCATATTCATAACCATTAGTAAACGTATAAGCAGGAAGTTTTTCTGCTGTTATACACATTGCTCTCTTTATATCCTCCATTGTGAAATTCTGGTAATAAGAAGCAATTAAACCTGCTGTTGCTGCTACTTGTGGTGAAGCATATGAGGTGCCAGATCCTGTACCATAGGTATTGTTTAAACGAGTACTTTTTATATCAACTCCCGGCGCAAGTATCATTAAACCCTCGCCATAATTAGAAAAACTTGCTTTGTACACAGGGTCTGCTGGATTTTCTTTTTCAGTACTTGCACCAACAGCAAAACAATTTTCAACATTAGCAGGAAAAGGTAAGGATGAAGAATTACTATTACCTGAAGCATTATTCACAAAGCAGCCATAAGTGTTATATGCGGTGTTAATAGCATCAATAATTGCCTGCGAAGTACCAACACTAAGGCTCATTGAAATTACTTTAACTCCCTGTTGGGCAGCATATAAAATAGCATCGTCTAAAACTGAACCAAGCGGAGCACTGCTTCCAACTGCTCCAATAAGTAAATTACAGCCTTTATCCAAGTTAGTCCAGCCACCTGCAACGCCTGCAACCCCTTGCCCGTCATTTGTTTCTGCCCCGGTAATACCGGCTACATGAGTTCCATGATAGGCAGAGCTTGGCAAGTCATTATTGTTATTTCCAAAATCCCAGCCTGAAAGATCATCTATTTTGCCATTTCCGTCATCATCCACTCCATTCATATCATCAGCATCCCATACCACGCCATCCCCATCTAAATCTTCGCCAGAGTTTACCCATATATTTCCTTCCAAATCCTGGTGCAAAATATCAGTACCGCTATCAAGAATAGCAATTACAACATTTGGATTACCGTTTTCTTTATCCCATGCTTTATGAGCGTCAATGCCTCCTTTTAAATCTTCATCTTGCAAGTGCCACTGATCTCCGTAATAGGTATCGTTTGCAGGTGAAATAAATTCTCCGAATGTATTTGCTTCTGCCACTTCTATCGAAGAATTTCTAAGAAAATTCTCAACAACATCCAATGAAAGGCTATTATCAGTTATTTGCAAATCGTAATAACCAAGTGAATTTGAACGAATAATATTGCAATTATTAGACTGAATTATTAAATTTTTCCTGCTTTCACTAACTCCGGGTTTGAATTTAATAGTTACTGTTGCTTTATCAACTTCGTACTGATATCCGTTTTCTGACTGATACCATTTATTGTTAATTTTTTCATAAGCCCTGCCGTTAACTGACTTCTTTTGAGCATTTGCTATACTTATAATACCAAATATGGCTATTGCCATAAAAAGAAACTTTTTATAAATCATAATTTTGTAGTTTTGCGGTTGTACCGGTAGTGGGAGAAGATGCCGTTGTGTATTTGCGATACAAGCATCGTACTCCCCCGGGCCGGTATTTACCTTGTTAATAAATAATTTATTTAATTAATATTAAGCGTTGAGTTTGAATATTCCTGCCCGACTGCAAGCGTATAAGGTAAAGACCGCTGTTAACCTCCTTTCCGTTTTTGTCTTTACCCTTCCATATTATTTCATGCTCACCTTTTGTTTTATTTTCATTTATCAATGTATTTATTAATCTTCCGTGTATATCGTAGATGCAAATTTTTATTTCTGAGGATTTAACTTTGTTGAGGGCTTCGCCGTTCTCAATTTTATAAGTAATTATTGTTTCATTTTGTGAGGGGTTCGGAAATACCTGTAAATAATTATTATCCTTAATGAATAAGTTGTCATTTATTGTATTTACATATGTTGTGTCATAAAACCACACCCCATCGCCATGAGTTGCTATGTAATACTTGTTTTCATTAATAAGGGGTATAATATCAAGTGTTCTGTTTTCATAGCTTCCTTCTAATTTTTGCCAGTTTTCTCCTGCATTTGCACTATAATGTATGCCATCGTTTGGTGTGCAATAAAACAAATAATCGGTATTTTCTTTACTAATTGTGAATTTACCTATTGCCGGCCCTGGAACTGTCCAGTTAAAATATGAGTCTAATAGCTGAAAAGTTTCACCCCAGTCATAAGAAACTTTTAAATTATTTCCATCCGAAGCGTATAAAATATCTGAATTATCAGGATGAATAGCAACAATACGTATTTCTAAAGTATCATATTCCCATGTTATGCCACCGTCAATACTACGGTGTCTGCCAAAATATATGGTATCAGGATAAAATGGATCAATTCGAATGTCTGTATAATCTTCATTGTTATAACTAACAAAAACAAGTGACCAGTTATCTCCATGATCAATTGATTTATATAATGGATGTACGTTTTGATCAGTACTTGATGTAAGATAAACAATATTAGTGGACACTGGATTTATTGCAATATCAAATATTGCTCCTTTAACATTATGTCTGATATTTTGAAATGTAATACCTTCATTGTAACTTCTCATTGGGTTGCGGCCTCCATAATATAAAGTATCAGGAAAAAGAGGATCAAATTTTATAAAACCAACAGGATCAACAATGACACTCTCCCAAGTACGGCAAGCATCATGACTTTTCCACAAACCCTGATTGCCTCCAGCATAAACTAAGTCAGAATTAAATGGGTGAATCTCCAAATCTTTAATATAGGAATTCATTAATCCGGTATTTTTTAACCGGGTGGTTATTCCGCCATCTTCAGAGTGATAAATTCCGTAATAAGTACCAAAATAAATATTATCTGTTTTTGATATTGATGACTGACAACGATTTCTTAAATTGGTAAAAAGTGTTGAACCACTAAATCTATTAGAAAGTTTATCAACTTCAAACCATGAATTTCCGTTATCTGTACTTTTTAAAATACTAAATAAAAAACCGGGTTCATCAGTTTCTCTTTCAACATACAAATTAAAATCTGCATCGGCATACATACTTGTTACCCATTTGTATGGGTCTTCAAAGCCTTCGTAAAGGTTCCAGTTTTGGCCTCCGTCATTTGAAAAAAACAGTAACCAGTCCGTATAACCCGTGTAAACAACTCCCCATATATTTTGGTTGTTTTCAGGATTAATGCTTATGTCGTAAACCGGAAAATCATCCATTACTTGCTGCCAGCTATTCCC
>JAEINX010000016.1 GCA_016342645.1 Bacteroidales bacterium
AAGCCGTGTGAGGGAAAACTTCATGCACGGTTTGATGAAGGGGGTACTGATAGTTTGATCTAATTTTGTTATCTTTGGAAAAAAAAAAGAAATATGAATTTTAGCAGGCTATCAGGCTCTACTCTACTAGGGCATATTAAGAAAAACTAAAACTATGGCAATTTTTGAAATAACAGACAAAAAGGTTAAAAGAATAAAACCAACTGAATTTAAGATTGAAAAGGACTTACAGAATTTGGTGGAACAAAATTTGGAGACATTTTTTAATTGTAGATTAGTTGCATCCGAATTTTCGACAGGAAACTTACATTCAGGAAGAATTGACACCTTGGCAATTTCGGAAGACAATAATCCGGTAATTATTGAATATAAAAAAGTTGCATCATCAGATTTAATAAACCAAAGTCTTTTTTACCTACACTGGATTACAGACCACAAAGGAGATTTTCAGGTTGCCGTAAATAATGTAATACAAGAAAAGATTGAGGTTGACTGGTCTGACATTCGTGTAATTTGTATTGCCCCTGAATTCAAAAAATATGACTTGCATGCAGTCCAAGTAATGGGTGCTAATATTGAACTTTGGCAATACAAGATTTATGAAAATGGAATAATCAGTATTGAAGAAGTGTTTAAGAGAACAGAAACAAGAACCCAAACATCAATTGAGTCGAATGGGAAAAATCCAGTGATGGTTGAAGCTGGTAAAAAAGCAGCAGAAACAAGAAAGAACGCAACTTATACAATTGACGAACATATTGACAAGGTAAATGACAATTTAAAAGAGCTGCTTAATGAAATTCGGGAGTATATAGTGACCCTTGACATTTCAATAGAAGAAACTCCTAAAAAATACTATATAGCTTATAAGACAACTCAAAATTTTGTTTGTATTGAAACTCAGAAAAAGAAATTGGTCCTTTTCTTAAAGCTTAATCCAGACGAAATAGAAAAATTGCCAAAACAAGCAAGAGATGTACGAAATATAGGTCATTTCGGAACCGGGGATTTAGAATTTACAATAAAAGATATTAATGACTTTGTGGACTCTAAGGATTTGATAAATAAATCATTAATAAATATCGGGGGATGATAAATACGCCCCACAATAAATAGGACTCTTAGCGGTCTGCAAGACCCAGCGATGAGTCTCCCGAGGAAAGATCGGGACAAGCTATGTTGAACTACATCCCATCTATGTACTTATCGACGGTTTTTGGTGTTTCAGTTGCAAATTTGGTGAAACAGAAATATGCATTTTGATTTCTTCTGGGAGCAATTTTGAAAAATAAAAAAATTAGGTGTAATGGACAAAAAGGAGGCTAATTCTGAGGACTTATATTCATGTGGACAAAAAGGAGGCTGTTTTTTTCCCAAGCAATTCTTAAAATGTTGCAATAACTATCTTTGTTAAATCAAGTGTAACAGAAGCAAGCTCTGCTGGGGAGAACTTGTCAGGGAAGCTTGATGTCGAGGAATAAACACTATAAGGAGGCTGCTAAAAGTAGTTTTTTTAATAGGTTTATTCATTGACTTATTCCTTCAAAAACCCATCAATAAATTTCTTTTTTCCTATTAATTGTGCTATTGCTATAAAAGCATTTTTTTTATTCATAAGTTTTGATTTACTGTAAAGCTAACAAAATCAATGGCTACTGAGGTTTTCAGCCTCCTTTTTGTCCATTAAGCCAAAAATTAAATTAAATTGGGCAGATGGTTTGAAAGATATAAATTTATCTGCAATTGAATTGCAAAAGTCATCCTAATTGATGTTCAGAAAACATCCAAGCCTCACTCCTCAAAAAACTCCTTATAATCAGGAAAATCAAATTCTTCGCCGGCCTTCTTTGTTGTGAATGTAAAATATTGAGCTATGGCTGTTGAACATAAAACATTTTCACCGTCAAACAACTTCACATCTACAACTGCAATATTTCTTTTCATTTCTTTTAAAATTGCTTTCAACAAAATATCGCCTTTATTAATGATTACGGGTTTTTTATATTTTATTTCAAGCTTGGAGGTAACTCCGGCAGTTTTTAATTTAATTTGAACCAACCAACTTGCAATTTCATCCATCAAAGTTGCCTGAATTCCACCATGCAACACTCCATTGTAGCCTTGATATTCTTTTGTAGGTTTCCACCGACAAATCACTTCATCGCCATCCTCAAAAAAATCCATCCTCAAACCAATCGGATTAGTTGGCGAGCACCCGAAGCAATTGTATCCTTCAAGTTTTCGATATGGATTATATAATTTTCTCAAAATATTATTAAAACAAACTACTTCTGTTCAACTCCATTTTTAAATGTTACGGTTTTAAGTAGATTATTATTTTTATCATAATAAGTCCATTCACCATCTTTCTTACCGTTTTTATATAAACCGGTTTCTTTGATTCTACCGTTTTTATAAAATTCCTCATAAACACCAATAGGCTGATCATGTTTATATTTTTGTGTGCTCATAAGTTTACCGTCATCATAAAAAAGTTTATTTGTTCCATTAAATTTTCCGTCAGTATATTGAAACTCTGCAATAACTTTTCCTTTATCGTTAAACCATTTTGTTATACCATTTCTCTTGCCATCTTTATAAAAAGCCTCTTCCTGTTTCAATCCGGTTTCATAAAACTTTTTAACATGGCCATCAACTTTTCCTTTATGGAAATGTGTTTCAGACGTAGCTTTATAAGCTCCTGAGAATTCGATCAAATTGCCTTCAAGCGTATCATTGATATAGTTTTTTTGAACGCTTACAATTCCTCTGTTATTTAAAACAATATATATTCCATTTTTTAAACCGTCTTTGTATGATGAAATCTCTTTAACAAAACCCCTTGCCGTATATTTAACCCAGGTTCCATCCTTTTCGCCTTTTTCATTATAAAAACCATTAGTAACATAGGGGCCGCTGTGTTCCTCAAAAAAACCTTCTTCATGAATTTCTTTTTTTTCCAATTTGTTTTCTTCTTTTTCTTTTTGCTCACATGATAATAAGAAAATCACCATGATAGCTGATAAACCCAAAAATATTCTTTTCATAATTGACATTTATATATTTTAATGCCGCAAATTTATATAAAACTTAATAGTAAATCAAGTTGGATTTAGATTGGATCGGGACAAATTTCCCAAAACACTTAATTTATTTTGCCTTTTCTGATTTATGAAATATTAAATTTATTACTTTTGTCTTGAAATAAAATTATTGATAATGAGCAAAAACATTAAAATATTATTTTCATCAGCGGAAAGCCAAACCGCTAATATGTACGTGAAAATGTATAATAAATTTTGCCGACATCTTTACGAATGCTGGATTTGGTAATCCCTCTTTTTGTTGTAATTTTCTTTATTTTTTAATTTTTTAGCTCTTTCAAATGGAAGGAATTATTTTTAATATTCAGCATTACTCAATTCATGACGGGCCCGGTATTCGTACTTCGGTATTTTTCAAAGGCTGTCCGATGAATTGTTGGTGGTGTCATAATCCTGAAAGTCAAAATCCTTTGATTGAGGAATTTTATAAATCAAATTCTACAGCCAAGGTTAAAGAAAAGCAAATTATCGGAAAAAAAACCACAGTTGATGAATTATATAATGAAATAATTAAAGATAGGATTTTTTATAATGAATCGGGTGGAGGTGTAACATTTACAGGGGGTGAACCTTTGATGCAAAGCGAATTCTTAATCTCCATTTTAAAAAAATGCAAAGAAAACGGAATTCATACAGCTTTGGATACGAGTGGATTTTCTTCGGAAAATATTTTCAACTCTATTATTGACCTCGTTGATCTGTTTTTATATGACATAAAATTTATTGATGAATATCTGCATAAGAAATACACCGGAGTATCGAATAAACAAATAATTAAGAATTTAAAAATACTTTCAGAAAGCAAAAAAGAAGTTTTTATACGAATTCCAATTATTCCGAAAATCACCGAAACAAAAGAAAACATTAAACAAATAATTGATTTCCTGAAAGAAATAAATATACTTAAAAACATTTGTTTATTAGCTTATCATAAAATTTCAGAAAGCAAATATGAACGTTTTAATATGAATTATAAATTGAAAGGAATTAAACCTCCTTCAAAAGAAAGACTTAACGAAATTCGTGAATATTTCTCTAAAGCTGGATTTAATGTAACAATTGGAGGATAGATATTTCAATCGAATTTATAAAAACAAAAAGCACATAATACTTTAAAAACTAAAAAATGAACGACAGAATAAAAAAACTCAGAACGCAAAGCCTTAGCATAAAACCAAGCATTTCAACGGAAAGGGCAGAATTTATTACTGAATTTTACAGAAATCATGATGCAGCCAACACATCTACGCCTGTCAGAAGGGCTTTGGCTTTCAAATATTTAATGCAAAACAAAGAAATTTGTATTAACGACGGTGAATTAATTGTTGGCGAACGAGGCCCAAAACCAAAAGCAACTCCCACTTATCCTGAGATTTGCCTTCACTCGTTGGAAGACCTGAAGATTATTGATGAAAGAGAAAAAGTGTCTTTTTCGGTTGATGAAAAAACAAAAGAAGTTTATAAAAACAAAATCATTCCGTTTTGGAAAGGAAATTCGATCAGAGACAGGATTTTCACAGAAATGAATGATGATTGGAAAACAGCCTACGAGGCTGGAATTTTTACGGAATTTCAAGAGCAACGTGCTCCTGGACACACTGTTTTAGGAGATAAAATCTACAAAAAAGGATTTCTTGAGATTATTCAGGAAATCAATGAGAAAATTGATAATCTTGATTTTTTCAATGATCCCTTAGCTCTTGATAAGAAAGAAGAATTGACGGCAATGAAAATTGCTGCTGAAGCTTTAATAATTTTTGCTAAACGGCATTCCGAAAAACTTTATGAACTTGCAAAAAATGAAATCGATTTTGGCAAAAAATTGGAACTTGAACAACTTTCGGAAATTTGCAAAAATGTGCCGGCCCACAAACCCAAAACCTTCCACGAATCACTTCAGTATTATTGGTTTGTGCATATTGGTGTGATCTCTGAGCTTAATCCCTGGGATTCATTTAATCCTGGCCGCCTTGACCAACATCTCCTGCCATATTATCAAAAAGAAACAGCAGCAGGCTTGTTAACAAAAGAAAAAGCTATTGAATATTTGCAATCATTCTGGATTAAATTCAATAATCATCCTTCGCCTCCAAAAATGGGTGTAACGGCAAAAGAAAGTAACACTTACACCGATTTTGCTTTAATAAATCTTGGTGGAGTAAAAGAAAACGGCAACGATGCAACAAATGAACTCACTTATCTTATCCTTGATGTGATTGAAGAAATGAGGCTTTTGCAACCGGGCTCAATGGTGCAGATCAGCAAAAAAAGTCCTGATCATTTATTAAACAGAACATTGAAAATATTGAAAACCGGTTTTGGGCAGCCTTCAATTTTCAACACCGATGCAATTATACAGGAATTATTGAGACAAGGAAAATCAATTGAAGATGCAAGAAACGGAGGAGCAAGCGGCTGTGTTGAAACAGGAGCTTTTGGTAAAGAAGCCTATATTCTTACAGGTTATTTTAATCTCCCGAAAATTCTTGAAATAACATTAAATAATGGAGTTGACCCTCGCACCCAAAAAAATATCGGATTGGAAACCAAACAAGCAAAATCTTTCGAGGAGCTGCTTGATTTTTTCAAAAAGCAATTAAATTATTTTGCCGATATAAAAATTAGTGGAAACAATGTTATTGAGCGAATTTACGGAAAATATTTGCCTGTTCCTTTTCTTTCAATCTTGATTGACGATTGCATAAAAAACGGAAAAGACTATAATTGTGGAGGAGCAAAATATAATACAAGTTACATTCAGGGAGTTGGAATTGGAAGTGTTTCCGATGAATTGGCTGCATTAAAATTCCACGTTTTTGAAAATAAAAAAATTAGTTACGATGAAATGATGAAAGTTCTGAAAAGCAATTTCGAAAACTTTGATGAATTAAGATTGGATTTGCTTAATAATACTCCAAAATATGGAAATGATGATGATTATGTTGATGAAATAACAAAAAAGGTTTTTGATATATTTTATAATGCAATAAATGGAAGGCCAACATCACGTGGAGGGAAATTTCGAATTAATCTTTTACCTACAACCTGTCATATTTATTTTGGAAGTGTTACGGGTGCAATGCCTGACGGCCGCAAAGCTTTCACACCTTTGTCGGAAGGAATTTCGCCTGTTCAAGGGGCAGATACTAATGGGCCAACCTCTGTAATTAAATCAGCTTCAAAAATTGACCACCTCAAAACCGGAGGTACTTTACTAAATCAAAAGTTTTCGCCACAATTACTCAAAACCGAAAGCGAATTAAACAAATTGCTTCATCTGATTAGAAGTTATTTCAAAATGGATGGGCATCATATTCAATTTAACGTGATTACGGCTGATACTTTAAGAAAAGCAAAGAAAAATCCGGAGCAACACAAAAATCTTATAGTTAGAGTTGCCGGATATAGCGATTATTTCAATGATCTTACAAAAGATTTGCAGGATGAAATTATCAGGCGTACAGAGCATTCGGATTTATAATTTATTTTTAACTAGCTTATTTTTTATTTGAAACTAAAAAAATACTATATTTGAAGTAAATTTATTTTTTTTCATAAAATGGAGATAGATGATTATTTAAATATGGCTTCAAATCCTAAATTTATTCCGGGTATTTATAATTATTGTGATCGTTGGTGTGAAAGATGTCCGCTTGCCTCAAGATGTTTTAATTTTGCTTCTTCCGAGAAATTTTTTGATACTCAGGAATCAAAAGATATTCAGAATGAAAAATTCTGGGACAAACTTCATAAAGTTTTTGAATTTACATCCGAATTAATACATCGTTCGGCATTGGAAGTGGGAATTGATCTTGAGAACATTGAAGAAGATGAAGAAATTCAAAAGTCAATTCAAGAAGACAAAAATAAACACAAGTGGGCAAGAAAACATCCGGTTTCCAAAGCCGGAAAAAAATATTACAAGAAAGTTGACAAGTGGTTTGAAGATTCAAAATTGATGTTTGAACAAAAAGGAATTGAACTGGAAAGTTTTTTCGAAATGGAAATCCCAGGTTTTGATGTTGAAGATGAATTATATAAACTTAAAGATGCCGTTGAAATTATTAGATGGTATCAATATTTCATTCATATTAAAACTTCCAGGGCGATGAGCTCTTATGGTGACTTTGATGAAACCTCTGTTCACGATGGAAACGGATCTGCAAAGATTGCATTAATCGCTATCGACCGCTCAATTGAAGCCTGGGCTATTTTATTAAAAGTTTTTACAGATCAGGAAGATAAGATTTTAAATATCATAATTCAATTGGAAAAAATAAAAAAGCTTTTAGAGTTTTTTTTCCCCGATGCAAGAAATTTTATCAGGCCCGGTTTTGATAAAAATGATAGAGTTCCAAAATGATTGAATGATAGAATGAAAAACTAAATGATTGGGATATATTTAAGCATTTTATCATTTTCGCATTCACTCATTCAATGTATTATAAAACGATATAATCTTTTTCATATCAGTGATATTTCTTATATTCAATTTATTTTTTTTAATAAAAATAGAAATCTTGTCATGGTTATTATCAAATAATTTCACAAACGATTTTTTGCCATAAGGTAAAATTTCGGCAGGCCTATCTCCCTTTTTTATATAAAAAGATATCTGTTTGATAAAAGTATCATAAGGTAATCCCGTACCTGTTTCGTTTTTAAATTTATAATTTATCGTACGCCTTAACAAGAGCTTATTTTCACCATCCTCAATAATTTGAAAGAATGAATTTGCCTTTTCATTTTCTTCATCAATGAATTCAGAATAAATAAATGTTTTATTATCGATACATAACTTTTCTAATTGCTCCGGAGCTCCAAAAGCTAAAGTATCACCTTCAAACGCGAATTGCATTTGCTGAAAATAAATATTATATCTATACTTATGGTTTTTTAGCTCAGATCCATCCTTAAGAACACATGTTCCTTCTCTCCATGCATTATAGAGATACATGCTTCCTTCAACTCCTGCAAAGTCATCCATAGATGTTTTTCTTGCTCCCGATAATTCATTTCGGCTATAATTATTATCGGATTCCTCTGAAATTTTTAAAGTCGAAAGGTCATTAATTTTTTTAAAATTTTTGTTTCCTTCATTCTGAGCCAAAATATTTATTACCGGGAAAATTAGAAAACTTAAAATAATTGCTGTAATTAACTTTTTCATAGCTCCTATATTTTAAAAAAAGCCGGCCGATTCCTTATCAACCCATTACCATATTATGAAAAAATAGGCATTTACACAACATTATATCAGAACATTACAAATCCAAAGAATCGAACCGGCTTTTGTGAATTAATATTCATAATTTTTATCTTTTTTATTTGCGTAATATACAAAATATTTTCAAAAAAATCAAGTCTTTTTTTTCAAAGCTTTAATTTTTCTCAAGCACATTAAAATAAAATTTAGCCCAAGACAACAAACATTATAATTATTAATAACTTTGCAAGATGTCAGGGAACACAATTGGGAAAATGTTTAAGTTAACCACTTTCGGTGAATCACATTGTGTAGCAGTCGGTGGAATAATTGACGGAATGCCGTCTAAAATAGAAATAGACAGGCAATTTATTCAAAATGAAATAAACAGGCGAAAAACCGGACAATCGGCAATTAGCAGCCAAA
The DNA here is from genome assembly GCA_016342645.1 of Bacteroidales bacterium. Lineage (GTDB taxonomy): Bacteria > Bacteroidota > Bacteroidia > Bacteroidales > JAEINX01 > JAEINX01. The sequence continues at coordinate 8,737 of JAEINX010000016.1, forward strand.
GAAAGGAAGTGGACAATATTGAAATTCTTTCCGGGATTTTTGAAGACAAAACTCTTGGTACACCAATTGCTTTTTTGGTTAAAAACAGCGATCAAATTTCTAAAGACTACGATCATTTGAAAGATGTTTTTCGGCCTTCACATGGCGATTTCACTTATCAAAAAAAATACGGGCATCGCGATTATCGTGGGGGAGGAAGAGCTTCGGCACGCGAAACCCTTGTAAGAGTGGCTGGCGGAGCTTTCGCAAAGACTTTTCTTAAAACCAAAGGAATCTCAATTATGGCTTATGTTTCACAGATTGGAAATATCGGACTTGAAAAAAATTTAGATGACTTAGATTTGCGAAAAACCGAAAACTCCAAAGTTCGTTGTCCCGATAAGAAAACTTCCGAAAGAATGATCAGTTATCTTGACGAAATAAAAGCCGAGGGCGACACTTGCGGCGGGATAATTAATTGTATTATTTCGGCTTGCCCACCGGGTTTGGGAGAGCCTGTTTTTGATAAATTAAACGCCGATTTGGCAAAAGCAATTATGAGTATTAATGCTGTAAAAGCTTTTGAATATGGTTCGGGTTTTGCTTCCGCTGCCATGAAAGGTTCCGAACATAACGATAGTTTCGTTTTTAAAAACAATAAAATTTCCACCGAAACAAATAATTCGGGAGGAATACAAGCCGGCATTTCAAACGGTGAAGACATCTTTTTCAGAGTAGCTTTCAAACCCATTCCAAGCATTATGAAAAAGCATAATGTAATTGATAAAAACGGAAAAATTACAAGCATCGAAGGAAAAGGCCGTCACGATGTTTGCGTAGTTCCTCGAGCAGTACCGATAGTTGAGGCAATGGCAGCAATAATTATTACCGACCATTATTTGAGATATCAGGCATATGTTTGAGTTGACTGCATAGTTTTATGAAAAAGTCCAGAAACAGATATATTAACGAGACATTAGATTATTACAACCGAATTCAAAGACGTTTGATAATTGAGAATAAACTTAAAAAGGAGTCGGGCTTAGTAAAAGATAATTCGATTTCAGTACTTAAAGATTTTGAGAATATTGATTATGTTAGTTAAACAATTTGGAATATGGATAGCATATTTACCGCGGAACTTAAAAGAATTGATTAAAGAAAACATACAGATAATTATCGACTTAGAATAAAGTTTGACTGCACAGCAAACACTAAAAACAATGCGAGAAATAAGTAAAATGAAACCTAAAGAACTTATTAAAAAATGGGTAGAAACCTTCAACCAGGGAAATGCGGAAAAAATTTCTGATTTTTATCACGAAAACGCAATTAATCATCAAGTAGCTAATGAAGCTGTAGTCGGGAAAAATGCAATTAAAGAAATGTTTGCTAACGAATTTAGTCAAGCGGATATGACTTGCATTGTTGAGAACATTTTTGAGGACAATAATTGGGGAATATTAGAATGGAAAGATCCGTTAGGATTAAGAGGTTGTGGGTTTTTTCATATAGTAAATGGGAAAATTAAATTTCAGAGAGGATATTGGGACAGATTATCTTTTTTAAGACAACATAATTTACCTATCCCGAAAGAATAAATCACGAAAGCCAAATAAAGGCGGTAGCTAATAAGTGTTTTATTTTTATTTTGAAAGGTAAAAACAACTCAATCCTGTAAATCCTGTAAATCCTGTCAATTCTATCCCTGTTTTTGATTTGATTAAATTAAAAGCACATAATTCAATTTATTTAAAATAATGTATTAACTTTGTAATTACTTTTTAAACTTTTAATTATGGAATTACCACTAATACAAATCGGAAATTCAAAAGGATTTCGGCTTAGTAAAACCTTGATTGATAAATACAATATAAAAGATAAAGTCGAAATTATCCTTAAAAAAAACCATATTGTATTACTGCCAATTTCCTCACCAAGAAAAGGCTGGGAAAAAGCATTTAAAGAAATGAGCGAAAACGGAGACGACCAACTTTTATTCAACGACGTTTTTGAGAACGAAAATCTTGAGGAATGGATTTAAATCAATATCAAATTGTTCTTCTTAACTTGGACCCGACTATCGGCAGCGAAATAAAAAAAACAAGGCCTTGTGTTATCATTTCTCCCGATGAAATGAACAAACATCTTCGGACAATAATAGTTGCTCCAATGACAAAAAAGTCGAAAAAATACCCAACTCGGATTGAAGTAAAACACGAAAGAAAAACAGGCTGGATTGTAATTGACCAAATTCGAACTATCGACAAACAAAGAATCATTAAAACTTTGGGAAGTTTATCACAAACTGAAATAAAAGAATTGAAATCAGTAATAAAAGAAACATTTATTGATTGAAAAGAAGAAAGAAATTCTGTTTTATACGGATATAATGTGTGCTGTTATTTTAAGAACAATTCACTCCGTTTTGTTTACGATGCACGCTATTTTGTCAGGAGTTGATACTGTTTTGCCTATAATTAGTGTGAAATTCGTTTCAATTTATATTTCTACGCAAAAAGAATCTAAATTAATTACTCATCATGTTTTAAAATAGTGAAAAAAACAATACATTTGTGAAAGAAAAAAAATATTAAAACCATGAAAAAATTCTTCAAAATCCTTGCAATCATAATAATTATAATAGTTCTTCTTGGAATTGCCTTACCCTTTGTTTTTCAGAAAAAAATCATAGAAAAAGTAAAACAAGAAGCAAATAATTCTGTGAATGCAAAAATTGATTTCACCGATTACAGCCTTTCATTGTTTCGCAATTTCCCGAATTTCAGTCTTGAATTAGAAAACCTGAGCATAGCCGGAATAAATGAATTCGAAAATGATACGCTCGCTTCAATTAATTCAATATTTCTATCGCTCGATCTTTCAAGTGTGTTTAGTGGAGACGAATACGAAATTAGTTCCATAAAAATTGATGAGGCTAAAGTTTACCTAAAAGTTTTAAAAAACGAAAAAACAAACTGGGATATTGAAAAACCCGAAACAACTACCACAACAACAGACGAAACAGGCTCAGAAAATTCTTCTTTCAAATTATTACTGAAAGATGTTTCAATAAAACGTTCGGAAGTAATTTACGAAGATTTAAGCCTCGGTGTTTATGTGAAAGCAAATGGAATTACCCATCGTTTATATGGTAATCTCACCGAAGATTTTACTACCCTGAATACTAAATCCAAAATTGATCAATTAAGCGTGAAATATGATGGAATCAGGTATTTAAACAATTCCGTGATTAATTTAACAGCAGATATTGATGCCGACCTGAAAAATTATATTTTCACTCTTAAGAAAAATCAGGCTCAAATCAACGATCTTTTCCTGACTTTTGATGGCACAGTTGCTATGACCAATGATGATATTAACTTATTATTGACTTTCGGTGTTTCAAAAAATAATTTTAAAAGTTTTCTTTCTATGATTCCGGCAATTTATGCTAAAGATTTCGCCTCAATCGAAACTAAAGGAAACATGAAATTAGATGGATTTATCAAAGGAATTTATAATGATAACTCTATGCCTTCTTTCGGGATTAATATTGATGTGAAAGATGCAATGTTTAAATATCCCGATCTTCCGAAACCGGTAAATAACATTACTTTAAATGCAAAAATAACAAACAAAAACGGCGAATCCGACAATACCGTGATTGATGTTTCAAAATTCCATTTCGATATCACAGGCAATCCTGTGGACATAAAATTAAAGCTGAAAACTCCCGAAAGCGATCCAGATATCGACGGACACATTAAAGGGACTATTGATTTATCGTCTGTTAAAGAAATTTATCCGATTGATGAAATTAATAAGTTGACGGGGTTTTTTATCGCCGATATTCATGTTAAGGGAAAATTATCTTCAATAGAAAAAGAAGATTATGAAAATTTCAATGCTTACGGTTCTCTTATCGTAAAAAATGTTAATTACAAAACCCCTGAAATTGCCAAAACAATTTTAATACGAAACGCTCAATTGAATTTTTCGCCCGCCTATCTTGATCTTGTTTCACTTAACTCACGTATTGGGAAAAGCGATTTCAATGCTAAGGGAAAAATTAACGATTATTTGCCTTATATTTTCAAAAACAAAACTCTTAAAGGCAATCTGACCACTAATTCGCTAAATGTTGATTTAAATGAATTGATGGCCGAAGAAATTTCAATCAACGACTCAATACAGGCTTCAAATGAAGAAACCGAATATGAACTCTCAATAATTGAAGTCCCCGGAAGAATTGATTTTGTTTTACAATCGGAATTCAAAAAACTAATTTACGATAATATGGAAATGACCAATGTTTCAGGGATTATCGAAATAAAAAACAAAACAGTGAATTTGAAAAACCTGAAAATGAATTTGCTTGATGGCAATATGACATTAAACGGTTATTACTCTACTCCAAAAGCTAATGAAGCCGAAATCGACTTTAATTTAAGCATGAATGAATTTAATATTCAAAAGACAGCAAAAACTTTTCTGACAATGCAAAAATTTGTACCGATTGCCGAACGAACTCAGGGAGATTTTTCTTGCAAAATGAAGCTTATTAGCAAATTGGATGAAAAAATGATGCCCGTTTACTCAACAATGACCGGAGACGGAAATTTTAAATCCTCAAAAATTGTAATAGACGGCTCCAATTCTTTGAATAAAATTGCAGAAGCATTGAAAATGGATAAATTTAAAAACATTACGATTGATAAAACCGATCTTTCATTTGAATTTGTCGATGGCAAACTAATCGTAAAACCTTTCGATTTTAAAATCGACAAAATAAATGCAAACTTGGCAGGCTGGACTTCGTTTGAGCAAAACATTGATTATTTATTAAAATTAAAAATACCGAGAAACGAATTAGGAAATAATGCAAATAATGTTTTGAATAATCTTGTTTCGGAGGCAAATAAAAAGGGTGCAAATTTCAGTTTGGGGAATAACATTGATGTGAATTTAAAAATTAAAGGGACTGTAAGAAGCCCAAACATTACACCTGCATTATCTCAAGAGTCAAGCACAATTGATGATTTAAAGAAAAAGGCTGCCGAAGAACTGAAAAAAAAGAAAGAAGAACTAAAGAAGCTTGCAAAAAAAGAAGCAGATAAAATTCTAAAACAAGCTAATCAACAAGCCGACGAAATTTTAAAAGCGGCACAGGATCAAAGCGATAAAATTATGAAGGAGGCTACACAAGCTGCAAATAAAGCAAAAACCGAAGCCTCAAAGCAAGCCGATAAACTTAAAGCCGAAGGTAAAAAGAATGGATTTATAGCTGAAATTGCTGCAAAAAAAGCAGCCGAGAAACTAAATGAACAAGCCAAAAAAACTGCTCAAGGTTTTATTAACGAAGCTAAAAAACAAACAGATAAGATTATGGAAAAGGCCCGAAAAAAAGCAGATAAAATAAAACAGGATGCTGAAAATAAAATCAAAAAGTAGTCTTTTGAATTTTGTTTTTCTTTGGTTTTCTATTTTATCACATACAAAAAAATCATAAAAATCTGCGTCAATTTTTTTTGTTTGCAACTATGTGTACTATGTATAGCTGATTTTCATCATATTTGTTCTCCCTTTTTCGCCGAGAGGAAAACTCCCGATATGCACAACAATATCATCGGATTCAATTTCATTTGCTTGTTTTAAAACTTCTATTGAATAGTCAATTGCTTCTAAAATATCAAAATCCTTATTGAAATAAAATGCTTTAGCTGCCCAAAGCAATGACATTTTACCTATCAATTCCTTGTTAGAGGTAAAAACATAAATTTTTGAGTCGGGCCTGTATCCGGCAACTTTAAAAGCTGTATGTCCCGAGTATGTAAAAATTATTATTGCTTTTGATTTCGACTGTGATGCTAAATTTGAAGCGTTATAACAAATTGAATCGGCAAGAAAATCATCATCAATATTTTCGGGAGCATGTCCGCGATTATATTTATAGGCTTCTTCCTCAGTGCATTGAATAATCTCGTTCATACTTTCAATAACTTTTACCGGAAATTTTCCGACAGAAGTTTCCCCACTCAACATTAAAGTATCGGCCCCTTCGATTACGGCATTTGCAATATCGCTTGCTTCGGCACGTGTTGGCCTAAAATTATTAATCATACTTTCAAGCATTTGAGTAGCAATGATGACAGGAGTTGAATTTAATATACATTTCCCGACAATTTCTTTTTGAATTAATGGAACACGATGAAATTCAACTTCTACTCCTAAATCGCCGCGTGCAACCATTATACCATCCGAAACCTCAATTATTTTATCAATTTCATTTAATGCTTCAGGCTTTTCAATCTTTGCAATTACAAATGCATGATTTTTTCTTTGTTTTATTAATTCCTTTAAAGCAAGTATATCCTTAAACGATCTTACAAATGAAAGAGCAATCCAATCGACATTATTATCCAATGCAAAATTAGCATCGGCAATATCTTTTTCAGTTAAACTTGGTTGCGATATTTTAGTTTTTGGTAGATTTACACCTTTCCGTGACGAAAGTAAACCCCCGAAAACGATTTTTGCATTAACTGTATCTTTCTTATTTGTATTAATTACTTCTAATTTAATCTTACCATCGTCAATCAAAACAGTATCGCCTTCAGCCACCTCTTCAGGAAATTTTTTGTAACTCATATAAATTTTTTCTTTTGTTCCGAGGCATTTTTTTGTAACGATAGAAATATTTTCACCTTGCCTAAGTTCAATTTCGTTGCTTTCAATTTCCCCGATTCTAAGCTTTGGGCCTTGCAAGTCAGTTAGAATTGCAACGTTTAACCCAAGCTCTTTATTTAATTCCCTAATTATGCCAATTGTTTCCAAATGTTGCTTATGCGTTCCATGAGAAAAATTTATTCTGCAAACGTCAACTCCTGCGATAAACATTTTTCTTAAAATATCTTTATCAGATGAAGCCGGGCCTAAAGTGGCGATGATTTTTGTTTTTGATTCTCTATATTCCATTTCTTAATGTGATTTAAAGCAATAATAATAATTTTCTGGTTCTACTGCGAATTTAATGGAAAATAAATAATGCTATTTGTAAAATGTGATTGTATTTGAAACGAAGTCGGAAGAGAGGAGTCAGAAGTTAATACACCAAAAAAATCGGAGAATCAATATATTAAATATCGTTAAAGAATCTTTTTACGGATTTATGCTTATTAATAAATTTTCATTAAATTTGACATTATTTTGAAAAATTCGGGTAATGATTTTTGAATATTAATATTAAAATAAATGAAATGAGAGTTATAGCTAATGTGTTTCTGCTTTCCATCTTTTTGCTTTTTTCTTGTACTAATTCAAATACAGTTGATAAAGTCCCTAAAAAAGATTTAAATAAAAATTATTCTAAAATTGACTTCAAAACATTAAAGTTTTCGCAAACGGTTTATGTACCGATTTACTCGGAAATTTACAGTAGGAGCGAGAAACATGTTTTTCAACTTACTTCAACTTTAAGTATAAGAAATATAAGCTTGAAAGATTCTTTATTTGTATCTGAAATCAATTATTATAATTCGAAAGGTGATTTTGTTAGAAATTATACTGATAAAATGATTTTTCTCAAGCCTTTGGAAACCATCGAATTTATTGTTGAAGAAAAAGACATCAGCGGAGGTATGGGAGCGAATTTTTTAATTCTTTGGGGCTCAAATATCGAAAACCTAAATCCGGTCTTTCAAGGAGTGATGATTGGAACTTCCAACCAGCAGGGGATTTCATTTATTACAAATGGAGTAGTGATTTCGGAATGATTTATTGTGAATTCTTAAAACAGGAAAAATAAATATCCGGGCTGTTCAATGCTAATAAATTCGAGTACTTCAATTTGAATTTTTCTTCGTGTAACTTAGGTTCGCCAAGAAGCGTACGTTTATATAATAATTAAAAACCCATTAATATGAAAGGATTACCCAGACCAATTTGTTGTTCAGTCTGAAGCATCGTGAGGAGCGGGGAAGAAACGAACCGTTCTAAGTTCATGACAAGCGACTATGTAAGCCGTTATGCAAATGAACCCGGTCAGGCTTCGTTACACAAAATTGCAGTGATCAACTTTCGGAAGTGGGCGAAATCTGAAACATAGTGGGAAGCAATGATTGAAAAAAACAGCCTGAATTTTGTCCACTTGAATAAGTATTCTAAAAAATAGCCTAAATTTTGTCCATTACACCCCATTCTACATTTTTTCATTTTGTTTTAAGCAGCGAATAAATAGAGTTTTATCATTGATGTAGGTTTATTTCACAAAATCAATATTCCTTTTCAAGCCTTCAAATTTTGTACGTTTTAGTGCGGAATTTTTAAAAATGCGATTAAAATCTTCTTTATTAAGATTTATCCAATCCTCTTTTTTGAGATTTTTAAACTCATAGTTTGGTAATAAATCAGTTTCTGTATTTTTTATTGAAAATCGGTTATACGGACAAACATCCTGGCAAATATCACAGCCAAATATCCGCTTATCAAATTTCTCTTTTAGTTCTTCAGGTAAATCTTCCTTGCTTTCAATTGTGAGATAAGAAATACATTTTCGCGAGTCGAGAATATATGCTTTGTTAAGTGCTTGGGTTGGGCAGGCATCTAAACACTTCTTACAATTTCCGCAAAAATTTTTATGAGGTTTATCATATTCTAATTCAATATCAACGATAATTTCTCCAATAAAAAAAAACGATCCTGCATTTTTGTTTATTAAGCAGGTGTTTTTTCCAATCCAACCTAATCCGGCTTGCTCGGCCCAGGCTTTTTCCAAAACGGGAGCCGAATCAACAAACACTCTTCCTGAAATTTTGTCGAATTTTTCTTCAATTGTTCTAAGAAGTTTTTTAAGTTTATCTTTAATTATAAAATGATAGTCCTTGCCAAAAGCGTATTTTGAAACAGTGAAATTGTTTTTTTGGAAGTCGGTTTCTTCGGGAAAATAATTAAATAAAACTGAAATAATTGATTTTGCATTTTCTTGTAAAAGCCTTGGATCAAGGCGTTTTTCAAGATTATTTTGCATATAACTCATTTCACCTTGAAAACTATTTTCTAACCAATTATTAATTTTTTTGGCCTCATCATTTAAAAATCTTGCTTTAGAAATACCACATTGAAAGAAACCAAGATACTTGGCTTGACTTTTAATAAATTTGGAAATGATTTCTTTGTTGCTTTCCGGCATTAAAAAAGTGTTTTTTGTTCCGGTTTTTTTTCTTTTCCAAGATGGCGATAGACTAAAGCAGTTGCTTCACGCCCCCTTGGTGTTCGCATTATATATCCTTCCATGATTAAAAACGGTTCATAAACTTCTTCGATTGTACCAGGGTCTTCTCCAACGGCGGTAGCAATTGTTGTTAATCCAACCGGGCCACCATTAAATTTATCAACTATTGCCGATAATATTTTATTATCCATTTCATCAAAGCCGTTAACATCAACATTTAATGCTGATAACGAATACTTGGCGATTTGCATATCAATAGTGCCGTTGCCTTTAATTTGAGCAAAATCTCTAACACGCCTTAAAAGCATATTTGCAATTCGCGGAGTGCCACGGCTTCGTCTTGAAATTTCAACAGCAGCATCATCCGTAATAGGAACCCGAAGAATTGATGCCGAACGTTTTATGATACCTTTTAAAGTATCCGCATCATAATATGATAAACGAGAATTAATTCCAAAACGTGAGCGCAAAGGGGCTGTAAGCAAGCCCGAGCGTGTTGTTGCTCCAATCAATGTAAAAGGATTTACAGCTATTTGAACGCTTCTTGCATTTGGGCCTGTTTCTATCATAATGTCAATCTTATAATCTTCCATTGCCGAATACAAATATTCTTCAACCACAGGACTTAAGCGATGAATTTCATCAATAAACAAAACATCGTTATCTTCAAGGTTTGTTAATAATCCGGCCAAATCACCGGGTTTATCTAAAACAGGGCCGGATGATACTTTTATTCCTACTTCTAATTCATTTGCAATAATGTATGATAAAGTTGTTTTACCCAAGCCCGGAGGCCCATGCAACAAAACATGATCTAATGATTCACCTCTCTGTTTGGCCGCTTCAACAAAAATTTTTAAATTTTCAACTACATTTTTTTGTCCTGAAAAGTTCTCAAAATCAGGTGGCCTTAATACTTTTTCAATTTCCTTTTCGGCCTGTGAAAGCGTTTGGCCGCTAGGGTCGAGATTTTCATTCATTCATTTTAATTTTTCTAATCAAAAAAACAAGTCGATAAATTTATTTTTTTTGCAAAGATACAAAAACTGATCTATTGATTGGAATGAATTTTCCATGTTTGATTTTTCGTGCCTAAGATTCGGCCATGAATAAAAAATTGGTCTTTTTTATTACACCTTGAAAGTTTTGAGAATCAAAAGGATTGTTATAAGTTTAAAAATTCATTTATAAACCATTAAAATGGTTAGTGAAATTACTCGACCTAAGCAGCCCACGACTTAAGTCGTGGGTTACTAATGAAATATGAAAACAATAACCGTTTTAACGGCTTTATAAAATAAATACCAATAACTAATATTTAGGATGGATTGACACTATTTCGTTCACCCCTCCTTCAAGGTTTAAAAAACCTTGAAGGTTTCTCTCGAAATATTCCTTTTAAACATTCTATCAAGAACTTTTGCCGAATTCTCAAACCTATTTGTAAGCATCATAGCGGCAATAATATATGGTTTGTAACCGGCTTCCAAATAAGTTTGGATTCTGTATTTTTCAAAAACACTTTCTTGAACTTCACCTTCTTTACATGAAACTCCCGAAATATCTGCCGGCAAACAGTGCATATATAAAGCTTCACCGTTTTTTGTTAATTTCATTTTTTCTTCAGTGCATTCCCAATCTTTGAAATTCGCATTTTGCAGCAGACATTTTTCTTCAAGTTTTTTCAAACCTGATATATCTTTGTTTTTTAATAGCTTGGTCCTTTCTTCCATAACTTTAAATGGTGCCCAGCTTTTAGGGTAAACAATATCGGCATTCCTAAAAGCATCAGTCATACTGTGGGATACTCCAAATTTCCCACCGTTTTCAATGGCGTTTTTGGAGGCAATTTCAATTACTTCCTGAATTAAATCGTAGCCTTCTGGGTAGGCAAGTTGAACATCCATACCAAAACGTGTCATCAGCCCGATAATTCCCTGGGGTACTGACAAAGGTTTTCCATAACTTGGTGAATATGCCCAAGTCATGGCAATTCTTTTTCCTTTTAAATTTTCCAGCGAACCGAAATGTTTTTTTAAATGAAGAAGATCAGCCATTGATTGAGTTGGGTGATCAATGTCGCATTGCAAGTTTACAATTCCCGGACGTTGAGGCAAAACCCCTTCATTAAAACCATTGTCAAGGGCTTTCCCTACTTCGCGCATATAAGTATTTCCGGCTCCAAGATACATATCATCGCGTATTCCAATAATATCAGTCAAAAAGGAAATCATATTTGAAGTCTCTCTGACAGTTTCACCGTGAGCTATTTGCGACTTTTCTTCGTCGAGGTCTTGCACTTCCAATCCTAAGAGATTTGAGGCTGATGCAAAAGAAAATCTTGTTCGTGTTGATTGATCACGAAATTGTGAAACGGCCAAACCGCTTTCAAAACATTTTGTTGAAATATTATTATCGCGAAGATGTTTTAATGCTTCCGCAACAAGCAAAATTTCTTTTAATTCATCTAAGTTTTTTTCCCAAGTTAGCAAGAAATCTTTGTTGTAAAGATTTGTTTTTAAGGTTTCTATTTTATTAATAATTTTCTGGAATTCTTGTTTCATAATGAAATATTATTGTATAATTAATGAATTAAAAAAGCAGGTAAAAATACAAATTTTAAGTATTAATTCATCAATAAATTATTTGAATTTTTAGTTATAGTCTCTATAATTTAATATTTCTTTAATTAAAGTGAAAATCTTTCCACCAAGGTTTTATTCGTCTTTGTATATTTGCATGAGAATTAAATATGGATGTTAACATAATATTGAAAATATTTTGAGGTTTGATTTAGAATTTCCAATTTTTAAAATTATTTCGCAAGTAGCTGATGATTTGGGCAATGATGCCTACATAATTGGTGGATATGTAAGAGATTTATTATTGAACAGGCCTTCAAAGGACATTGATATTGTAGTGATTGGAAGTGGCATTGAACTTGCCGGGAATGTTGCAGAGAAAATTGGAAAAAACACTAAGGTTAAAGTTTTTAAGAATTTTGGGACTGCCATGTTACGATACAAAGAATGGGAAATTGAATTTGTTGGAGCAAGAAAAGAGTCCTATTGTAGAAATTCTCGTAAACCAATAGTTGAAAACGCGAGCCTCGAAGATGATCAAAAAAGAAGAGATTTTACTATAAATGCCTTGGCACTAAATCTGGGGAAAAATAATTTCGGTCATTTGATAGATCCATTTAATGGGCTGAACGATTTAAAAAATAGGTTAATAAAAACACCACTTGATCCTGATATTACTTTTTCGGATGATCCTCTGCGGATGATGAGGGCAATCAGGTTTGCAACAAAACTGCAATTTAGGATTGATCCAAGCTCTTATAATGCAATCAAACGTAATAAGGAAAGAATAAAAATTGTTTCCAAAGAACGCATCACCGATGAATTAAACGGAATAATTCTTGCCGACAAACCCTCTATAGGTTTTATGATTTTGTTCGACACGGGATTACTTGATATTATTTTTCCACAAATGGTACAACTTAAAGGTGCTGAATTTATTGAAGGAAAGGGGCATAAAGATGTTTTTTTTCATACTCTTGAAGTTTTGGACAATGTTGCCGCAAGTTCAGAAAATCTCTGGCTTAGGTGGGCCGCAATTTTGCACGATATTGCTAAACCAAAAACAAAACGCTTCGTTGAAGCAAGTGGTTGGACTTTTCATTCGCATGAGTTTCAAGGGGCAAAAATGGTTTCGACTATTTTCAGGCAATTAAAACTTCCATTAAATGAGAAAATGGATTATGTTAAAAAACTTGTTTTATTGCATCTTCGTCCTATTGCTTTGGTCGAAAACATTGTAACAGATTCAGCAATAAGAAGGTTACTTTTTGAAGCAGGAAATGATATTGATGATTTAATGCTGCTTTGTTCAGCAGATATTACTTCTAAAAATCAAAAAAAAGTAAACAAATACTTAAATAATTTTGAGCTGGTAAAGAAAAAGCTGGTAGAAATTGAAGAAAAAGACCGCGTGAGAAACTGGCAGCCTCCTATTTCAGGAGATATTATCATGGATACTTTTGATATTTCACCCGGTAAAAATGTCGGAATAATTAAAAATGCTATTAGAGAAGCTATTTTAGAAGGTGAAATTTCTAATAATTACGATGAAGCATATTTATTTATGATTGAACAGGGAAAAAAGTTAGGACTTACAAAAAAAAAATAAAAATTTAATATTAGTGTAATATTATATTTTTATTAATTTAGTCAGCGAAATACAAATCATATTATGAATAATATTTTTATTTGTTAACAGAAATCCATAATTTATATTTAATTTTTAATTATTTGAAAAGATAATGAATATATACAGATTAACAGTTTTGAATGACGAAAATGATGAGTTCATCAGAGAAATCGAAATAAAAGAAAATCAAAATTTCGAAGACTTGCACAATTTTTTAAAAAAGTCAGTGAATTTGAAAGACTATGAGCTTTCATCATTTTTTTTATGTAATGAAAATTGGGAAAAACAGGAAGAGATTGTATTAATAGATATGAATTTGGATGAGAAGCAAGAGGCAATTATGCCAACTCATTTGATGAAAAATTCAATTATTAAGGATTTTATTAAAGAAGAAAATCAACGACTTATTTATGAGTACGATTATCTTAATCTTAATACTTTTTTTATTGAATGTTCATTGGTTTTGGATGGATTTGATCCCCAAAAAAAGTACCCTCGTTGTAGATATAGTAAAGGACAGGTATTTAATTCATCTGAAATTTTAAATACGGATGATTCGGATAAACTCAGGGAAGAGTTATTAGAAGAATTTACAAATTTATTTAGCGAGGATGAAGATGGCGATGAATTTTAATTAAAAGGAATTAGTTTTTATGACAGGTTTTAAAATAGAACAAAGTCAAAAACCTGTTTTGATTGTCATTTCAGGCCCGACAGCAGTTGGTAAAACCGATACGGGAATTGAATTAGCCAAAATTTTTAATACTGAAATAATTTCTGCCGATTCTCGGCAGTTTTACAAGGAATTACAAATTGGAACAGCGGTTCCTATGTCAGATGAAATGCAGGGTGTAAAGCATCATTTCATCGGAAATCTTTCAATCCACGATTATTACAATGTTTCAAAGTTTGAAAACGAAGTGCTTGAATTATTGAAGCAGCTTTTTAAAAAAAATAATTATGCAATTATGCTTGGAGGCTCGGGTTTATATATTAATGCAGTTTGTAGGGGCATTGATGAACTTCCAGATGCCGATGAAAGCCTAAGAGAAAAGCTTAATTTTGAATTCAATAAAAATGGTATTGAGTATTTACGTAATAAATTAAAACATTTAGACCCTGATTTTTATACAATTGTTGATAAATCAAATCATAAGCGTTTAATGAGGGCCATTGAAGTTTGTTTAACAACCGGAAAAACATATTCTTCACTTCGGGCGAACGAAATTAAGTCGAGAGATTTTGATATTATTAAAATCGGGCTTAATCGTGATCGCCCTGAATTATTTGATCGTATTAATAATAGAGTTGATATTATGATTAGAAATGGCCTTGCAGAAGAAGCAAAAAGTTTATTCTCATTCCGTGATCTAAATGCCCTAAAAACAGTTGGATATAAAGAGTTTTTTGAGTATTTTGAAAATAAAATAAGTCTTGAACAAGCTATTACAAACATTAAAACCAACACAAGGCGTTATGCAAAACGTCAATTGACATGGTTTAAAAATGATGATTTAATAAAATGGTTTCACCCTAACGAAACCGAAAAAATAGTTCGAATTATTCGGTAATAATTAGATAATTTTTGAATTCTGTCTAAGGTGCGATATGTTTTTCAGCCCTCAATTACTACCATTCGCCCCATAAAATGATAACTACACCTTTCCTTGCTCACTAATCCCTTTTAATTGCAAGAGTTGTGTTTTGAGAATATTTTTGTAGTTTAAATATAAAAATTATGAATTCATTAAATATTGGTGGCCTCAAGGCCAGATTACCAATCATTCAAGGGGGAATGGGAGTCGGTATTTCATTATCGGGATTAGCATCAGCAGTAGCAAACGAAGGAGGAATAGGTGTTATTTCGGCTGTTGGTATAGGTTTGAATGAGCCTAATTATTCAAATAATTTCCGAGACGCAAACCGAACTGCGTTAATTAAGGAAATCAGAAAAGCAAAGGCTAAAACAAAGGGAATTATTGGAATAAATATTATGCTTGCCTTGACGGATTTTGATGAAATATTAAATATTGGTATAAATGAAAAAATCGATGTTGTTTTTATGGGAGCCGGGCTACCTCTAAAAATTCCTTCGATTATTTCACAGCAAAAGTTTGAAAACACGAAAACAAAATTTGTTCCTAAAGTTTCTTCAGCAAAGGCAGCAAAATTAATTTTTCAGTATTGGTCAAATAAATACCAAAGGGTTCCTGATGCTGTTGTGGTTGAAGGACCTAAATCTGGCGGCCATCAGGGTTTTAAAAAGAAGGATTTAAATGATCCAAATATTAATATTTTTAATTTAATTAAAGAAACAATCCCTGAAATTGATAAGTTTGAGCAACAATACGGTATTGAAATTCCGATAATTGCTGCAGGTGGAATTTATACCGGAAAAGATATTTTCGAAATCATGCAAGCAGGTGCAAAAGGTGTAAAGATGGGAACTCGTTTTGTAACTACCGATGAATGTGATGCTGCAATGTCGTTTAAGAAAAATTATTTGTCCTGCAAAAAAGAAGATATAACAATTATTGACAGTCCTGTCGGTTTGCCGGGTAGGGTTATTAGAAACAATTTTGTTGATCAAATTTTAAATGGAGCAAAAAAACCAATCAAATGCCCATGGAAATGCCTGAAAACATGCGACTATAAAGAAGTCCCGTTTTGTATTGCCAAGGCTTTGATAAATTCGGCAAAGGGTTATTTTTCTGAGGGTTTTTCATTTGCCGGCACGAATGCGTATCTCGCTGATAAAATCCAGACTGTTAAAGAAACTTTTTCGGAACTGATTCTTGAATATGACACTCTGACATATATGAAAACAATAGAAAAATCTTTGCAATTTTCTAATAAAAGTGTTGCCTAAAAATTAATTAAAATTAGTGGCATATAAGAATCCGATTGCAGATATAAAGTATCTCAGGATTGTTTCAAAAAATCCATGTAGTTGTGTTGATTGATGATTTTAAATTCCACATCTCCATATTTTCTCTTAAAATCAGCAGGTATTTTACCTGAATCTTTTTTCCATTTTAATTCAATAGTTTGTAGTCTGCCATCTTTTTCAATAATTAAATCTATTTCCTGCTGATTATAATTACGCCAAAAGAATAGCTGCTGAAAAAGTTTCTGATATGAATTTTTCTTATAAATTTCTGATACCATAAAGTTTTCCCACAATTGTCCGATGTCATTTCGCATATCTATCTGAGCAAATTGCATAATAATTCCATTTCGAATACCATTATCGAAAAAGTAATATTTACTTTTCTTACTAATTTCTTTTCTGGGATTATTGCTATATGCACTTATTTTGAAAATAATAAATGTTTTTTCCAGCAAATCTAAATAGCGGATAATGGTTTTGCCATCAACACTCAATTGCTTTGCCAATTCATTCACGGCGACTAAATTGCCTACTTGAAAAGCAAGTAATTTAAGCAAATTAAGAAGTACACTTGGGTTTCGAATATTCTCAAGAGATAAAATGTCCTTTAATAAGTAAGACCCTACCAACTCATCAAGTATTTCTATTTTTTCCTGCCTTGTAGGAGCTGTAACTACTTCAGGATATGCACCAAAAATTAAAAATTCATGCAATCTTTCATGCAATTCAAATGTAGAAAAATGTTCCAATAATTCACCTTGCGAAAATGGAAACAAAAGAATAACTTTTTTGCGGCCAGGAAGTGGCTCGCCTATTTTGTGAGACAAATCAAAAGAAGAAGAACCAGTAGCAATTAGCTTTAAGCCTGGGTTATTATCAATAAGAATCTTTAAACCCATTCCAATACCTTTGATCTCCTGAGCTTCGTCAATTGCAATAAGATCATATCCCTCAGCATACTCTGACAACAACCCAAAATCCTTAGAACTCAAAATTTTGGAAATTCTGATGTTATCACCAGACTCAATTTTATATTTAAGTACTGAACCTTCTAATAAATTATTCAATAAAGTTTTTTTACCAACCCTGCGGCTTCCATAAATAATTAATACTTTGTTTTGGGGTAGAATTTTTTCTAGCGATTTATAAAATCTTGGTATCATTATTAAGCAATTTTTTTGGCAAATATAACAATATTTATTAATTTTCGGATATTAACTCTGAATTTTAATATTAATTTTCGGACTTTAACTCTGAAATTTAATATTAAATTTTGGAGTTTATTTCTGTTTATTAATCATTGCCTTTCAATAATAACGATTTGTTTTGTAATTATTATTCACAAATTCAATCATTTGCATTAATAAAACAGTACAATTCTATTTATTAAAAGGATAAACCAAGACATCATCCAGATTCATTCTTATAAGATATCCCTCCTTAGGCTTAGCATCACCAATTCCGTTAACCCAATTCGGACCTATTTTAAGTATCATATTTCCTGAAGAGTTTCTGATAAATTTCAGGTTTTCGTTTAAAATTGTTTGAAAAGCTGTTAAAGCATTCATCGAATTTGAGGGCAAATAAGCAACAAATTGGTAGCCTTCGTTCAATTGGATAGGAGTTTGAGGATCAATGTTGTTTCCTTCAATTGTCAAAAGGTCGGAATCATTCATTCTGAAAAGGTAAGCCTCGCTCGTAATCCAGTCACCGATTCCGTTAACCCAATTCGGACCTATTTTTCTTAACATCAGTCCGTTAGAATTTCTTACAAAATCAAGCTTGGAGTTTAGGTTATTTTCCAAAATATACAATAGATCAGGATTGGGGGGTATTAAATTTGAAGATATTATTTGATAACCGGAATTCAAAATTATTGTTTGTGTGTTTACACTATTGAAAGCAAGAGAACTAATGCTGTATTGTCCATCTCCTTCAGGAAAAACATTACCTGAATAGGCATCACCATAAGGATTGAAAAATTCAATTTCAAAATTTGAAACCTCAACTACTTCGCTTGCATCCCAGCATTTTATCGAATAAGAATCACCGGGTGAATACCCTTGGCCATTGGTTAGTTCACTCCATGCAATCAAATTGTTGTCCCATTGATTTTCGGGGCTTAAAATTTCATCAAGAATAAAAGCACCAACTAAAATATCATTATCAAAAATTGCAATTTCATCATCCGCTTGAAGGTTTTCACCATCAATTGTACCTTCCGAAAGATATATAGTCCAGATCGGCATAGCAGGATTTCCTCCTGCAAATTCAAAATGAGGTGAGATTTCATTCGGTTCAATCAATAAATCAATATAAACCGGTAAATGATCAGACATATTATAAATAGCCTCAATCACATATTCGGGGGCGCTATTATTCTGAGGATCGTTTATTGATTGGTTGAAATGCAATCCGTCTTGCCCAAGTGAAGTATATGTTCCTGAAATAAATCCGATATTTTCCTGGAAGTTTATCATTTTTTCTGATAATAAAATAAAATCAAATCTGTCGTCCATTCCTCCTCCTGCACTACATCCATTTGAAGTTAAATGTGTTGATTGAGTATGCACAAAAGAATATGATGAATTCGAATGCCAGTTTCCTGGAGCATTTATGGGGTCATAAAATTTAATTTCGTTGGGGGAATTTTCTGTAAGGTTTTGATATGCTTCTTCTGAACTGTAATAAACATTTAAATCACCCATGAAAATATTATTGCCATCAAAATTATTATCACTAATGTAATTCATTACGGCAAGTGTCATATTAGCTCTTTGTTCACGGCTGCTGGAAGTATTTCCGCTTTTTAAATGTGCTGTAATACAATTTAAAAATATCGTATCCGAAATCGGATAAGCATTTTGAGGTTTATAAAATAAACGATATAAATTAATGTCTCTAATATCGGTTTCAATAACATCTTGAGAAGATAAACCTAATTTGTCGGAATTATAATAAAGCATATTTACGATTGTAGAACCGGCAATATTTGTTTCCTGTGCTTTTTGATAATAGTTTATCCCGTTAATATTTAAAACAGCATCGAGCAAATGTTGATGATAATATGAGTTTTCATTAATTTCATTAACTGAAAAAATATCCGGCCTTACGTAATCTATTATTGTTATAAGATTTTCATCCTTATCTTCAATATTATTGTTACCGACAGTACAATACGATGTGTAATTACCATAATTCAATAAATTATATTGCATCACTCTCAAAGTATCATTAGCTGAGTAAAGACTAAAGGATAAAAATATAAAGAAAATTATTAATTTATTTTTCATAACAAATTATTATATTAAATTTTGTCTGTTTATTAATTTTCTCTATTGAGAAATACATAATCGTAAAAATAAGAAAAAAAATCAAATTGAATAATATTTCCCTGAAAATTTATTCCTGTGCTTTTTTTAATTATTAGAATCCCAAATAAATTCCAAAGTAAACAAGAGCTTATAATTTGTAAAATATAACCTTTATAAAATAAGGCAGAAGCAATATTAGATTTAAATTTATTGCCTTTTCCAACTTCAATTCAGCCTATATTTTACTACCATTTATTTCAACGGCTATGGTGAATTTAATGACATTAATTAAATTTCTCAATCAACTCAACGAGGCGTGTGGAATAACCCATTTCGTTATCGTACCAGGCAACAACTTTCACTAATCTGTTTTTATCTCCCAAAACGGCAGTTAAACCTGCATCGAATACAGCAGAATGAGTATTACCAATTACATCCCTTGAAACAATAGGGTCTTCGGTGTATTCTAAAATTCCTTTAAGAAAAGTTTCCGAGGCTTCTTTAAAAGCATTATTGATTTCATAAACACAGGCAGGCTTACTTAGTGTACATGTTAAATCAGTTAATGAACCGTCGGGGACCGGGACTCGAATCCCTGCACCGCCAAGGTTTTTTTTGAGGTGAGGAAATATTTTAGTTACTGCTTTTGCTGCACCGGTTGTGGTTGGAACTATTGAATAAGCTGCCGCACGTCCTCGTCTAAGGTCTGTATGTGGCCCGTCCAACAGGTTCTGATCTTTTGTATAGGAATGGACAGTAGTCATAAAGCCTTTTTCTATTCCCCAGTTGTCGTCAAGTATTTTTATTAAAGGTGCTACATTATTAGTCGTACATGAAGAATTGGAAATAATAACATCGTTTTTATCAATTAATGAATCGTTTATTCCAAGAACGATATATTTCACACCATCCGATTCACCTTTCGCGGGAGCAGAAATAATGACTTTACGTGCTCCTGCTTTTTCAACATGAACTATAGCCGCTTCCTTTGTTACAAATTTCCCTGTTGACTCAATAACAACATCAATATTTAGATAAGTCCATGGTAATTTCGATGGATTTTCTTCTCTAAAAACTAAAATTTTATTTCCATTAATAATCAGTGAATCGTCTTCTATCTTAATTTCTCCCTGAAAACGACCATGAACCGAATCGTATTTGAAAAGATGGGCAAGGGTTTTTGTGTCCGTAATATCGTTAATTGCAACCACATCCATTTTTTCATTCTCAAGAAGTTTTCTTAATGTAATTCTTCCTATTCGTCCAAAACCATTAATTGCAACTTTTATTTTTGACATCTTTTATTAATAAAATTAGTATGTATGAATTTTTGCTTGCAAAATTATCAAAGATTTGAAAATATTATGTCAAATAATAACTAATATTCCTTATTTTTACGAATTATTTATAAATAAATAAATTTTAATAATTTTATAATAAAATACAATGACACATATTAAAAATTACATCAAAGAAAATAAGGATAGGTTTTTAGAAGAATTATTTGAGTTAATTAGAATACCTTCAATAAGTTCGGAGAGTGAACATAAAGATGATATGATAAAAGCCGCAGAACTTTGGAAAGAATATATCCTTGTTGCCGGTGCCGATAAAGTCGAGATATTTGAAACCGAAGGTAATCCTGTTGTTTATGGAGAAAAGATTATTGATCCTAATTTGCCTACTGTTTTAGTTTATGCCCATTACGATGTTATGCCGGTTGACCCAATAGAGTTATGGAAGACAAAACCTTTTGAACCGATTATTAGAGACGATAAAATTTTTGCAAGAGGTGCTGATGATGATAAGGGACAGGGATTTATGCACGCAAAAGCATTTGAATATCTTGTTAAAACAGATCAACTTCCATGTAATGTGAAGTTTATGATAGAAGGTGAAGAAGAAATTGGTTCAGTTCACTTGAGTAAATTCTGTATGAATTATATAGAAATGCTAAAAGCCGATGTTATTCTTGTTTCCGACACCGGCATAATTGCTCAGGATATTCCTTCAATTACAACCGGATTAAGAGGACTTTCTTATGTTGAGGTTGAAATTACAGGACCAAATAAGGACTTGCATTCAGGTATTTTTGGAGGAGCAGTTGCAAATCCGGCAAATATTTTGGCAAAGATGATTGCATCACTAACTGATGAAAACAATAAAGTTACGATTCCCGGTTTTTATGATGATGTTGAAATTGTAAGCACAGAAGAAAGAGCGGAAATGGCAAAAGCACCTTTCAATCTTGAAGAATATAAAAATGCTTTGGATATTGAAGAAGTTTCGGGAGAGAAAGGTTATTCCACAAGTGAACGAACTGGAATTCGTCCTTCGCTTGATGTAAATGGAATTTGGGGTGGATATATTGGAGAAGGAGCAAAAACAGTAATTCCCTCGAAAGCTTCAGCAAAAATTTCTATGAGGTTGGTTCCTAATCAAAATAATGAAAAAATAAGCAAGCTAATTGCTAAACATTTAGTGGAAATTGCTCCTAAATCGGTTAAAGTAAATGTCAAAGCCCTTCATGGCGGACAAGCTTATGTTTCTCCAACCGACATGCCGGCCTATAGGGCAGCTGACAAAGCTTATAAAGAGGCTTTTGATAAAAAACCTGTTCCGGTTAGAAGCGGCGGTAGTATTCCAATTATTTCTGCTTTCGAGAAAATTTTAGGTACTAAGTCAATATTGATGGGATTCGGTTTAGAATCGGATGCAATTCATTCGCCAAACGAAAATTATCCGCTTTTCAACTTTTTTAAAGGAATTGAAACAATAACTTATTTCTATAAATATTTTGTTGAGGAAATGAAAAAGTAAGGTTAAATTTCTAATGCAGATTGTTGAATTGCTATATTGTTAAATTGATATTGTAAAACAATGTAGCAATTTAACAATATAACAATTTTCTTTTTATATTTTTACTTTTTGATATCATTCAAACTATTATAGCGTTTTCCATTTCTGAAAGCAACAACGAAAGCGCCGTTAATTTTATTATTTAGCCTTAGTTCGTCTCTGTATTTTCTGGCAGCCTCATAAGTTTTGAATGACCCTAATGTGTAGATATAATAACCATTATTTAAATTTTCCTTTATTTCCTGTTTCAGATTGTATTTATTAGCAAGCCATGTTTTTGATACTTTTTCACCAAACTTCGCTCTAATTTGAACTCTATATTCAATACCGGATGCCGAAATAATCGGTGCATCTTTCTTCTCAATAAATAATTCATCTATTTCAATACGTTTTCCACTCTTGAAAGCAACTACAAATGGGCCTTTTATTTTATTTGTTGACATGAGGCTATTACAATATTTTTGGGCAGTTTCAAAAGAAGGAAATGAACCTAATGTATAGATATAGTAACCATTATAAAAATCTTCCTTTATTTCTTGTTTTAAATTGTATTTATTGGCAAGCCATGTTTTGGGCAATTTTTCGCCATATTTTGCCCTTATTTGAACTCTGTATTCTATATCGAAAATTTGGGGAATTTCTACGACTTTTTCCTCAACAAGTATTTCTTTTTGTTCTTCACCGACTTTTTTATCTTCAATGATTTTTTCAACTTTAGCTTCAGTAATTTTCTCATCTAAAATGATTTTTTCATCTTCAATTATTTTATCACTTTTTTGTTCAATTTTAATTATATTTTCAAAGTCAATGGATTTTTCCTTATTCTGATAATTGTAAATTAATTTACCAATTATTAAGTAATTATATGTAGGTAAGTTATCTGTTAACACTTTATAAGAAGTAGTAAACATAGTGCTTTCGGGCAGATTCTCAAAATTTATAGTTAATGTTCGCTCTTCGAAAATAAAATTTCCATTAGTCAATGTTGTTTTAGTCGGAAAAAAGCCTTCTGGGAAATATTGAATAATTTTTCCTCCTTGTGTGGTGATATCTTTTTTAACATTCAATTTTACGATAAAATCATCTCCCGAATATATCATTTTAGGCATTTCTGAAATTATTTTGAATTTGCCTTCAAGGCCCGATGATATTTCTGCGTCAGGATATTCCTGCCCTGATTCTTTTTTATAAACATATCTTTTTCTACGTTTATTAAATTTATATGTAACTCCCAAAGAGGTATAACTATACATATCAAATTTAGAGCCACTTACAGTCATATCTAATTCATCGGAATTAACACCATGTAAAGTACCCTCCAGATTCATCGCCCAATTATCGTTAAGATGAAAATCAATACCTAAACCGATAGGAATAACACCTTCAAGGGTTCTTCCCCATAAACCGCTACCATTGCCAAAACCATCTTCGGAAATTACTTTATTAGTTCCCAATACCATAACTTTTGTTCGCCAGTTAGTAAACCCTACTCCAATCGTTCCATATACCTTTAACAATCTTTCAGGTTTATAATGGAAAAACAAATTACTAAAATTTACGGTAGTATTTAAATTGTATTCAAAAATATCTGCAGTAAAATATCTGTTTATTTTTCGCTTAGTTCCTGATAATTTACCATTTAGTAATTGAACCCTTAAGCCAAATACAGGGCTTATTTGTCGATTTACAATCAATCCGTAACCCAATTGCCATTCATTTTCATTTTTTGTAATTGGGACAAAAGAATTTTGTCTTAAATCACCCCAAAATAAATTTGCACCTGCATTTAAATCAATCGACCAATACCTTTTAAAAAGATTGTTTTCTTCAGCATTATTTGTGGTTTGAGAAATTGTAAGTTTCGGAAATAAAAAAAAATACATCAAAACTGCTGTAACAATCAAAAATTGAGAATAAGTTTTCATGGTTAAAAGTTTATTTTTTAATAACAACTCAAAAAGTTTATACTCAAAATTAATATTTATTTTAATTAGGAAACTTTTTTATCAAAAAATGTAAGGTATTATTTATCAACAATTAAACAAAAGGAATATTTCATAAAAGAATGGTGTTTTACAAGTAATTACTTAAGAGGCTGTTAGGAGTTTTCTTAAAAGGAAATTGCCAGATTCTTATGTTAATAAAAAATTCAAGGGCAGAACACAATTACCATTTAAAGGCATGATTATTCATCCATTTTCCCTGAATTTTCATAACCTGTTCAATAACATCTCGAACGCATCCTTCTCCTCCTTTTAAGGGAGAAATATATTTTGAAATTGATTTTATTTCTTCGGCTGCATCTGCCGGGCAAGCAGAAACCCCGCACTTGCACATGACTTCATAATCAGGAATATCGTCGCCCATATAAAGCACATTTTCTGCTTTTAGGTTATTTTCTGCAAGATATTTATCTAAAACATCAATTTTATTAGTTACGCCTAAAAAAACATCTGTAATATTTAGGGCTGAAAACCGATTATACATCGACTTGGATTTTCCACCTGAAATGATTGCTATTTTATACCCATTTTTTATGGCAAGTTGAATTGCATACCCATCTTTTACATGTGCTGTCCGCAAAGGCTCACCTTCGCTCATTAAAATTATGGTTCCATCAGTCAAAACACCATCGTAATCAAAAATAAATGTATTTATTATATTTAAAAGCTTTTTATAATGTGCCATAGTTTTACATAATTATAAGGGTTTACTAATAAATCTTCTTTTAATGATAAAATAAGTAAATGATTAAATGCTTAAATATTTAACAATAAATACTGACTTCATTGACAAGTTTTAACTATAACTTTGGTTCAAAATCATCATAATTTAAATTCTGTTTAATAAATCTGATGTACAAGTTATTTTCGGTTGAATCGGTAGCTAAATTAGTTTTTGCCGAAACATCGTAAAAAAGTTCTTCTTCAAGGCCAATTTGAGTCTTTTCAGTTATATAAATTTTTTCCGTTATTTCACTTCCATTTCTATTTAACCACAGTGTAGAATTATATGCAGTCATTTTTTCAATTTCCCAAACTGCATTTTCATCAAATTTTACTTTTGCCGTAAAAGTTGCCGATGAAACAAAACGAATAACAATTTGAAACGAATCAGGAGGATAAATTATATCTTCATAAATTGAATAGGTTTTGATTTCAACTCCTCCATCATTTTTTTTACAGCTTGAGTAAAATATTAATATCAAAAATGATAAAACTATTATTTGTAGAGAATTTATTTTTGTTTTTTTCATTTTGCTTGTGTATTTCCTATTTTTTCTATCAGTTCATATAAATATTCAGGTCAAAAATCAATCTTATCTCCTCAAACAATTGCCCAAAATCCATTGTGTAAATATACAAAAAGCCAATTAGCCCTTTCCATGGCAATGCTTATATTTTTTTCCGCTTCCGCACGGACAAGGTTCATTTCTTCCAACTTTTTTTTCGGCTTTAACGGGCTGCGTTACCTGTTGTTGTTGAGTATTGCTATGAGCTTGAGATAGCATATCTGTTCGTTCTTCTTTCAGGTTGCTTCTATCAAGCTTACGTGTACGGGCTTCGCTAATATTGCTCGGGTCTTGAGTTGGCAGATTGCCTTTTATTAAAAATGAGTCGATTTCCTTATTAATTTTTTGAACCATAGTTTTAAATAATTCAAATGATTCAAATTTATATATTAATAAAGGATCTTTTTGTTCATAAGTGGCATTTTGAACCGATTGCTTCAGGTCGTCCATTTCGCGCAAATGCTCTTTCCATGAATTATCAATCATCCCGAGAGTGATGCCTTTTTCGATTGCAAGACAAACTTCTTTTCCATTATCGTTATAAGCTTTTTTCAAATCAGCAACTACTTGCATGGTTTTTATTCCATCAGTAACCGGAATTGCAATATGTTCATATTGAGAATTATTTTCATAAACATCTTTTATAATAGGAAAGGCTTTTTGGGCAATTCGTTCGGATTTTAATTTATAATTGGAATATATCTCCTCGAATAGTTTCTCGGTCATATCTTCAGCTGTTAATGAAAAGAATTCTTTCTCGGAATAAGGAACATCAGAAGCAAAAATTTTAAGCATTTCTATTTTAAAACCTTCAAAATCTTTATTGTCCTGATAATCCATAATAGTTTGCTCAATCACATCAAACATCATATTTGAAATATCTATGGCAAGTCGTTCACCATATAAAGCATGTCTTCGTTTTTTATAAATAACTTCTCGTTGCGAATTCATAATATCATCGTATTCGAGGAGTCGTTTTCTTATCCCAAAGTTATTTTCTTCGACTTTTTTCTGAGCTCTTTCGATTGATTTTGTAATCATAGAATGTTGAATAACTTCACCTTCTGAAAGGCCAAGTCTGTCCATAATCTTTGCAATCCTCTCTGATCCAAACATTCGCATTAAATCATCTTCGAGAGAAACAAAAAATTGTGAACTTCCCGGATCACCTTGTCTTCCGGCACGGCCTCGTAACTGTCTGTCAACTCGCCTTGATTCATGTCTTTCGGTGCCAATAATTGCTAATCCACCTGCCTTGATAACTTCTTTGCTAAGTTTAATATCAGTACCTCGGCCTGCCATATTTGTTGCGATTGTAACTTTTCCGGCCATCCCGGCTTCTGCAACAATATCAGCTTCCTTTTGATGCAATTTTGCATTTAAAACATTATGGCTAATTTTTTTACGATTTAGCATACGACTTAACAATTCGGAAGTTTCAACCGAAGTAGTACCAACTAACACCGGCCTTCCGGCTTCAACCAAACTAAGTATTTCATCGCTGACTGCATTATATTTTTCACGTTTTGTTTTATATACCAAATCTTGTCTGTCGTCACGAATAATCGGTTTATTTGTAGGGATTACGATTACATCAAGCTTGTAAATATCCCACAATTCACCGGCTTCGGTTTCCGCCGTTCCCGTCATTCCGGCAAGTTTTTTATACATTCTGAAATAATTCTGAAGTGTGATTGTTGCATAAGTCTGAGTAGCAGCCTCCACCTTAACATTTTCTTTGGCTTCAATAGCCTGGTGCAATCCGTCTGAATATCGACGACCTTCCATGATACGGCCGGTTTGCTCGTCAACAATTTTAATTTTGTTTTCAATCAAAACATATTCCACATCTTTTTCAAAAAGTGTGTAAGCTCTTAACAACTGATTAACAGTGTGAATTCTTTCAGATTTAACAGAATAATCGACAAGCATTTCGCTTTTTTTCGCATTCTTTTTTGATTCGGGTAAATCAGATTTTTCAAGATCGGCAATTTCAGATCCAATATCGGGAAGAATATAAAAATCGCTGTCCTCGTATGAAGTTGTGATCAAATCAATACCTTTTTCTGTTAAGTCAATTGAATTATTTTTTTCATCAATAACAAAATATAATTCATCATCTATAATATGCATGTGTTTTGATTGCTCTTGCATATAAAAATTTTCGGTTTTTTGAAGCAAGGCTCTCATTCCCGGTTCGCTAAGGAATTTTATTAAAGCTTTATTTTTCGGCAAACCTCTGAAAGCTCGCAAAAGTTGTTCGCCTCCCTTTTTTTCATTTTCCGATGAAAGACCTGGTGTACTTAAAATTTGTTTAGATTCGGCGAGCAATTTAGTTACTAAACTTCGCTGAGCATTATATAATTTTTGAATATTAGGCTTTAACTCATCGAATTCATGTTTATCGCCTTTAGGAGTTGGCCCTGAAATTATTAAAGGTGTACGAGCATCGTCTATCAAAACCGAGTCAACTTCATCAACAATTACATAATTATGTATTCGCTGAACTAATTCATCAGGATTTCCTGTCATATTATCTCTAAGATAATCGAAACCAAATTCATTATTTGTACCAAAAGTAATATCAGCTAAATAAGCCTTTCTTCTTTCGTTTGAATTAGGTTGATGTTTATCAATACAATCGACTTTTAGGCCATGGAATTCGTATAAAACTCCCATCCATTCAGAGTCACGTTTTGCAAGATAGTCGTTAACGGTAACAATATGAACACCTTTTCCGGGAAGTGCATTAAGATAAACGGGTAAAGTTGCAACCAAAGTTTTTCCTTCACCGGTTGCCATCTCGGCAATTTTCCCCTGATGAAGAATAATTCCACCAATTAGCTGTACATCATAGTGAACCATATTCCACTCAATCATAGTGCCTCCGGCAATCCACGAGTTATTATATCTTGCCTTATCGCCAATAATATTGATATTATCACGTTCGGCTGCCAAATCTCTATCTCTTTGATTGGCGGTAACTTCAACGTATTCGTTTTCAGAAAAACGTTTTGCAGTTTCTTTCATTACCGAAAAAGCTTCGGGCAGAATTGTCAATAAAATTTCTTGCGATTTCTCATAACTTTCTTTCTCGAGTTGGTCAATATATTGGTAGTGCTTTTCTTTTTCATCAATATCCATACCCGGATCAGCCTCAATCTTTTGCTTTATTTCTTTGATTTGATTCTCTTCATTTTCAATAAAAGCGGTAATTTTTTCTTTAAATTCCAAAGTTTTAGCCCTCAATTCGTCATTACTTAGAGTCTTGATTTTTTCATAAGCCTCTTTTGTTTGTTTTAGAATTGGATTGATTTCTTTTATATCTCTTTTTGATTTATTTCCTAAAAATTGTGATAAAAAACTCATTATCTTAATTTATTTTGGTGTTATTTATTAATGGTTTTTATGTACTAAATGGATTTCTTTTCAATCAATAATCATTCCTTCATAATAAAACTTAATGTTTCTGACAATTAGTCATAATATTTACTGCTTTTAAAACATCTTATTTTACGCAAAAATAAATTAAAATCAATGATTTTTGTTATTCAAAGAAAAATATTTTCTCAGTTAGAGAACTTTAATTATGTCAGAAATTAAAAGTGATTTTAATTCCAGGTTTCGGTTCAGTGAAAAAACTTGGCTGATGTATCACAGGTTCAATCCTTAATGAAAGGTCATCGCTAATATCATAATTGAATAAATGAGCATCGACACTTGCATCGACAATGTTTAAAACATACCAAATTCCCGTAATTATGTAAGTAAATTCAAGATTCCGCCGGTAATCGTCCCTACCTCTTGCTAAGGCATCTTTATCATATCGGTAATAATAATTGTTTGGAGGAATGGTGTCTGTTCCGCTTGGTTCAAAATTATAAGCAGCTCTGAATTTGTGATATTCAGTTGAATTGAAAGAAATAAAATATGCCATAACTCCGAATCCGGCATATATTATGGGGATTTTCCAATATTTTTTATTGTAAGCCTGTCCAAGTCCGGGCAGAAGCATAGAATATAAGGTGGCCTTTTTGGGAGAATGTTGTTTTAGAGCTTTTGTCTCCTCCGAATTTTGGGCATTAACAAAAATCGGCGAAAACAATAAGCAGATTAAAATAGAAATTAAAAAGTTTTTCCGGCTGATATTAGTTTTTATATTCAAGGGTTTGAAATTACTTTTTTTAATCTATTAAATAATATCTCAATAAAACAATTTGATAGAAATAACGTATCTTATTCTTTTATATTATTATGTAAGAAAGTTAGTTTTTTTGTTTTCCGTATTAATAAAGTATTTCTTTATCAATAATCTATTCTTCAAAATATGAAATTATTTTATCTAATTCATCATCCGATTTAAAATAAATCATTAGACGTCCTTTTCCCTTTTCGTTTCGTTTAATGTCGAGTCTATGATTGCTTTTGTTGATAAAATCTAATTTAAAATTCTGATACTTTAGAGGTAGCTCAACAGGATTAATTTTCTTTATCTTGGACAGAGTTTGTTCTTCAAAATTTCTTGCAATATCTTCTACCTGACGGACAGATAGGTTATTTTTAATAATATTCTTTAAAATATTTATTTGGTTTTTTGTGCCTTCAATATTTATAATGGCTCGAGCATGGCTCATAGAAATTGTATTGTCACGAAGAGCGATCTGAATTTCAGCCGGAAGTTTAAGCAGTCTCAAATAATTCGTTATTGTTGACCGATTTTTACCTATTCGTTTACTTAGTTCATCTTGAGTTAGTTTGCATTCTTCGATCAAACGATTGTAACTTATTGCAATTTCAATAGAATTTAGATCCTCGCGATGAATGTTTTCAACAAGTGCCATTTCAAGCATTTGCTCATCATTTGCCACCCTTATAAAGCAAGGAACATCAATTAGTTCAGCAATTTTAGCAGATCTCAGCCTGCGTTCTCCCGAAATCAACTGATATTTATCAAAGCCTAATTTTCTAATGGTTAAAGGTTGAATAATTCCTTGGGTTTTGATAGATTCCGATAATTCGTTCAAAGAATCTTCATCAAACAAGTTTCGAGGTTGAAAAGGATTTGGTTCAATTTTTTCTATTTCGATATTTGCTACTGCTCCAACAACATAATTACCGGAAATATCGCTTGAAGTGATGTCGGTATCAGGGCTTTCCAAAATAGCACTTAGTCCTCTGCCTAAGACCTTTTTTTTATTCTTCATATATTGCTTTTGTTTAATTTTCTAAATAGGGAATGTTAGTCATTTTGTTTTTTTGAAGAATTTCTCGAGCAAGATTCAAGTAATTGATGGCACCGGTGCTGTTGACATCATGCATAATAATGGTCTCTCCAAAAGATGGAGCTTCACCCAAACGAGTATTTCTACTAATAATGGTATCAAAAACCATTTCCTGAAAATGAACTTTTACTTCTTCAACAACTTGTTTCGACAACCTTAGCCTTGAATCGAACATTGTAAGCAAAATGCCCTCAAAGTCAAGAGTTTTATTAAGCCGTGATTGTACAATTTTGATAGTGTTCAAAAGTTTACCCAAACCTTCGAGGGCAAAATATTCGCATTGAACCGGAATGATAACAGAATCGGCAGCGGTAAGGGCATTAACGGTAATCAATCCTAATGAAGGTGAGCAATCAATGATTACAAATTCGTAATCGTCCTTGATTTTATCAATCACTTTTTTCATCATAAACTCCCTTTTTGACAAGCTTATCATTTCAATTTCAGCTCCAACAAGGTCAATGTGTGCGGGGAGTATGTCAAGGTATGGAGTTTTTGTGTTAAGAATAATACCCTTGGGATCAACACCATCAATAATGCATTCATAAATACTTGTTTTAATAATTCTTGGATCGAAACCTACTCCTGATGTAGCGTTAGCCTGAGGATCAGCATCAATAATAATTGTTTTATACTCAAGTACGGCAAAACTTGCAGCAAGATTTATTGCTGTTGTAGTTTTTCCTACACCTCCTTTTTGATTTGCAATTGAAATTACTTTCCCCATATTATATTGTAAAAGAATTAATTATTTATAAACATTATTAATTTTAACAATTCATAATCTCCACAAAATTACAATTTCTATAAACAAATAAGAAAATTTATAAAAATAATTCCTTATTGGCAGTATAAAACAATCATTAATACTTTAAATTACATATAGGTTCTGTATAAGAAATAAATTAACAATTCCCTTTTTGTAAAGAATTTGTTAAATTAAAATTTCAAAAAGTGATAAATTATATTTGACTTTTTTTGTCTATGAATTAAAATCATCAAATTTAATATCTTCATGCGAAATGTTTCCAATATTATCTTCAATAAACCTATTGCCATCAGCCTCTAATATTGAATCTTCTTCGTTGTTTACGAATTCAATAACATCTTCAAAACCATTTTTGAATTTCTCAAAATCTTCTCTATACAAAAATATTTTGTGTTTTTCGTAGTAGAATTTGTCCTCATAAGTATTAAAACGTCTCTTGCTTTCTGTAATTGTCAAATAATACTCGCCTGATTTGGTTGTCTTAATATCAAAAAAATAAGTTCTTTTGCCTGCTCTGATAGCCCTTGAAAAATTGCTTTCAATTCTCTCCTTTTTTTCGATTCCTTCCATGCTTATTTATAATTGAAATTAGTAATATTTTGAAATAAACGGATAAAAATACAAATTCTAATGATAGTTCGATTATTTTTTAACTTATAAATGCAACTGTTTAAAATTATTTATAAATATATTTTCTTTATTTTATGACAATATTAATTATATAATAGTTGCACAATATTACTTAAAATATTGTTTTTCTAATTAGTAGTAAAATCACAATATTCTGAAAACTGATAATTGCTTTGTTTTTTTATTAAAAATTGAATATTGAAGAAAAATTAGTTTTACAACTTAAGAAAACACTACTTATTTTTGCATTATTAAAAATTACCTTATGGAATATTCGTGGGGGCATAATAGAAGATATAATGCTTATTCAAATTATTTTCAAAAATACTTAGGCGAACGTATTCAAAAATTGAGTATTGATGCGGGTTTTACATGCCCCAATCGTGATGGTAAACTTGGAATCGGTGGATGTACTTATTGTAATAATAATGCTTTTAATCCATCATATTGCGATTCAAAAAAATCTGTTAGCCAACAAATAAGAGAAGGCATTGAGTTTCATAAAAAAAGATATCGAAGAGCAAATAAATACCTTGCTTATTTTCAACCATATTCAAATACTTATGCAGATTTATCCAAACTAAAACAAATTTATTACGAAAGTTTGGAATTTCCTGAAATTATAGGAATAGTTATAGGTACAAGGCCTGATTGTATAGATGATGAGAAGCTTGAGTTTTTTAGTGAACTATCAAAATCATATTACATCATAATTGAGTATGGAATTGAATCATGTTATAATCGAACTTTAAAAAGAATAAATCGGAAGCATAGTTTTGAACAAAGCGTTGAAGCCATCGAAAAAACCGCAAAACTTGGCATAAAAACCGGAGGACATATAATTTTCGGTCTTCCCGGAGAATCGCGTGAAGAAATGATGAATGAGGCTTCAATTTTATCTAAATTACCTTTAGATAACATAAAATTTCATCAACTACAAATCATAAAAGGAACACAAATGGCAATTGACTTTGCCAATAATCCTGAATCATTTAATCTCTTTACACTTAATGAGTATATTGATTTTATTTGCGAGTTCATATCCTACCTAAAGCCGGAAATTGTAATAGAACGCTTCGCAGGAGAAGTTCCGCCAAGATTTCTTGCAGGCCCAAATTGGGGTTTATTTAGAAATGATCAAATCCTAAATATGATTGAAAAAAAATTATCGGAAAAAAAAATATGGCAGGGAAAATATTTTAATCCACTGTAATCCTTGATGTAATGAAAAATATTATAAAAAGAAATAAACACTCTATCAATATTGAAAATATTTTCCCCTTTTAATGAAATTTATTATACTTTTGTTTTCAAAAATAAACATAGTATTAACAAAAAAATTCAATTATGAAAAACCTTAACAAATTATTCTTAGTACTTCTGACTGTTTTATTTACTTCAGGAGTTATTTTTGCACAAACAGCTCAAAAGCATAGGGGCGTAAAATCTGATGTTCAGTCACAAACAATTAAAAAATCCGATGCCTTAACTCTAAGCCCAATGGCAACCAACACAGAAATTGATTTTGAAGAAGAAGATGAATTCACTTTTGATTTTGATCCATGGACAACAGCAGATGTTGATGGGCTTGCTACATACGGGTTTGAGACAGTTGATTTCCCAAATGAATATGCTATTATGGCGTATATAGTATTTGACCCGGCAAACACTATCCCACCAATGACTGATGCAGCAATCCAACCTCACTCAGGCGAACAATTCGGTGCTTGTTTTGCTTCCGTACCAAGTGGAAGTGCCGGAAACAATGACTGGTTTATTTCTCCGCAATTAACATTAGAAGATGGTGCATCATTTACTTTCTGGGCAAAATCATACACCTCTCAATATGGCCTCGAAAAATTTAATGTGGCTGTTTCCACAGAAACAAACGACCCGAGTGACTTCACCGTAATCTCTGGTGGAACACCTGTTCAAGCACCTGTTGCATGGACTGAGTACTCATACGACCTCAGTGCTTATGCAGGTGATGCTGTTTATATTGCTATTCAATGTGTTTCTTTTGACGCATTTGTTTTTATGATTGATGATCTGGTAGTTACCGGAGCAACAGGGCCACAAAATGTTCTTTATGAAGATGATTTTGAATCATATACTACAGGTGGTTATATAGCCGAACAAAACCCTGAATGGTGGTCAACTTGGAGCGGAACTGCCGGTGGTGGCGAAGACGGTATGATAAGTGAAGATGTTGCAATGAGTGGTACAAAATCTGTTCTCGTTGATGATGCCGTTAGTGCAACTGACTTAATTTGGAAACTTGGTGATAAAGTATCAGGTGCATTTGATGTAAATTTCTATATGTATATTCCTGATGGTTATTGCGGTTATTATAATTTCCAACACATGGAATCTCCGGGAGTTGAATGGGCAATTGAAATGTATTTCCATACCGATAGAACCTGTAAATTCTTAATCGCAGGTGAAACACTTGAAGATTACACTTATTCACATGATACATGGATTTACCTTGAACATAAAATTGATCTTGATAATGACCTTGCACAAATTTACATTGATGGAGTATTCTATAAAGAATGGCAATGGAGTTTACAAGCTCAGGGAGCTGCCGGTGCTAATCAATTAGGTGGCATCGACTTCTTTGCAGGAGGTGAAGGAACTGATTCTCCAAAATATTATTTCGATGATGTAAAATACATTCAAACTGCCTTCCAAACCGATCCGGTTATAACTTTAGATCCTATTATGTTTGAACAAACCTTAGAACAAGGACAAACAGAATCTCAAACATTAACAATTGGAAATATTGGAGAAACTGATCTTGATTATGAGATAGCTATAATATATAACATTGATGGTGATCGTAAACCGATTATACCAAGTGCAACTCCTTCAAATCATGTTCTTGATTTATCATGTTCGGCTGTAGCTACAGGTAATTCACAAAGCCCAACCGCTACCGATGATGAAGTAACATTGAATTATGATGGTGACAATAGTTCTGCTATTGGTTGGTCAACCGTTCCTGTCGATGCAGAAGTTGCTGCAATGTATCCAACATCTATGACCGGTCCTTATGCAGGTATGCAATTAACTTCAGTTTTTGTTTTCATAAACGATATGGGTGAAAACTTTAAGTTAAAAGTATATGGTATGGGAACTGCTATTGCCCCCGGTTCGCTTTTAGTTGAACAAGATTTCTCTCCTGTAGCTGCAAGTTGGCATAATATTATACTTGATGAACCTTTAACAATTACAGGTGAAGACATTTGGGTTGGATATTCATTCACACAATCAGTAGCCGATATTTTTATTCCCGGTTGTGATGCTGGTCCAAATGATCCAAATGGTGACTGGTTAAAAACAGGTATTGGTTGGGGCCATCTTTCTTCAAATCCTGCCCTTCCTTATAACTGGAATATCAGAGCTACTTTAACAGGTGAACCTATCGTTCATTGGTTAACTGTTGATCCTGTAACAGGTATGGTACTTCCTACAGAATCACAAGATGTAGATGTTAATTTTGATGCTACAGATGTTGGAGTTGGTGTTCATTCTGCTGATATAGTTGTATTTAGTAATGATCCAGAAAATAGCATAGCTTATATTCCGGTAACTTTTACCGTTGAAAGTTCAGGTTCACACTGGAATGTACTTGGTGATCCAACAGGAAGTATTTGGGCAATTTATATTGCCGGTGCTGAATTATCTTATGATGGTGATGCTCTCGAAGCAGGTGATGAAATTGCAATTTTTGATGGTGACTTAGTAGTTGGGGTTATCACTTTAACCCAGGTTTGTACACCGGAAAATCAACTCGAAAATTTTCTTAATGCATTCGCTTTATTATTCGATGGCCCGGGATACACTCCAGGAAATTCATTCACATTTGTAGCATGGGATCAAAGCGTTGACATTGAATCAGATTATTGTAATTATGTTTTTAGTGATCCTTATGGTGATGCTTATATGGGAGATGTATTCCCTGAAGGTGAACCATATAGCATCGCAGCTCTTGATTTCCATATTTTAGGAATTGATGAAAACGCTGTTAATGTCGCTATTTTTCCTAATCCTGCAATTGATATTTTGAATATAAATTCAAATTCAAAGGTTTCAAATGTTAAAGTATTGAATTATCTCGGACAAACCATTGATAATATTAATGCTAACGGTATGGAAGTTACTATTAATACTTCAACTTATGATGCAGGAATTTACTTCATTCAAATTGAAACTGATAATGGAATTTCTACTCAAAAAATTATTATTGAATAATATCCTATAGTTTTAAATATAAAAAAAGCTGTCTCAATAGAGATAGCTTTTTTTTATGCCTAAATTTCATGTAAAGAAATTTTTGGAAATCATCAAAAATGCAATTTTTGTAATAAAATAATCAAAGATTGAATAATAAAACAAAACTTTTTTTCGAATAAATAATATTATCAGAGCTCAGTAATTATTTATTTTTTTTTGATACCATTCTTAAAATAATACGGTTAAAATTCTAAGCGATATTATGGAAAAGTGAAATATTAGAAATGTTAACCGCCAGATATTATGGTGGTTTATCATTATTTCAAAATTTAATATCCGGTCTTATTTTTCAATCAGGCCTGCCGGACCTTATAATTTATATTGGTATTTTTGATTAATTCATTTTAAATATGACTTGCGTTTTCTAATAATAAACATACAAAATATTGAATTTTGATTAAATATTTAAAAAAAAAAAAATTTGTATTAAAAATTATTATAACTTTGTTCTCTAACTAAAATTAAGTATTAACAAAAAAAAATTAATTATGAAAAATCTTAACAAATTGTTTTTAGTTCTTCTGACAGTATTATTTACGTCAGGAGTTATGTTTGCACAAACCCTTCCTTATGTAGATGATTTTGAATCATATACCACAGGCGGGTACATAGCAGAACAAAATCCTGATTGGTGGGCAACATGGAGCGGAACACCTGGAGGTGGCGAAGATGGTATGATTAGCGAAGATGTTGCAATGACTGGCTCAAAATCAGTTCTCGTTGATGATGCCGTTAGTGCAACAGACTTACTTTGGAAACTCGGCGATAAAGTTTCAGGTGCATTTGATGTAAATTTCTATATGTATATTCCTGATGGTTATTGTGGTTATTATAATTTCCAACACATGGAATCTCCGGGAGTTGAATGGGCTATTGAAATGTATTTCCATACTGATGGAACCTGTAAATTTTTAATCGCTGGTGAAACACTTGAAGATTATACTTATGCGCATGATACATGGATTTATTTTGAACACATGATTAATCTTGATGATGATATTGCACAAATCTCAATTGATGGGGAATTCTACAAAGAATGGCAATGGAGTTTGCAAGCTCAGGGAGCTGCCGGTGCTAACCAATTAGGTGGTATTGACTTTTTTGCAGGTGCTGATGCCGCTAATCCAGGAGATGTACCAAAATATTATATTGATGATGTAGATTATTCTGTAGCAGTTACTGCTCTTTACGAAGATGATTTTGAGGCATATACCACAGGTGGTTACATTGCTGAACAAAATCCTGAATGGTGGTCAACATGGAGCGGAACTGCCGGTGGTGGCGAAGATGGAATGATTAGCGAAGATGTTGCAATGAGTGGTTCAAAATCAGTTCTTATTGATGATGCAGTTAGTGCAACTGATCTACTTTGGAAACTCGGTGATAAAGTTTCTGGAGAATATGATGTAAACTTCTATATGTATGTTCCAGCCGGTTATTGCGCTTATTATAATTTCCAACATATGGAGTCTCCAGGAGTTGAATGGGCAAATGAAATGTATTTCCATACTGATGGAACTTGTATGTTCAATATAGCAGGTGAAGTACTTGAAGATTATACCTATTTACATGATACATGGATCCATTTTGAGCAGAAAATTGATCTCGACAATGACTTTGCACAACTATACATTGATGGAGAATTCTACAAAGAATGGCAATGGAGTTTACAAGCACAGGGTGCTGCCGGTGCTAATCAATTAGGTGCTATAGACTTTTTTGCAGGTGCTGACGCAGCTTTTCCATCCGATATACCAAAATATTATATCGATGATGTGATATATACCCAAACTGCAATTTCACAAGACCCGATTATCACTTTAGAACCTTTTATGTTTGAACAAACATTAAATCAAGGACAAACTGCAACCCAAACACTAACAGTTGGTAATATTGGAGCTAATAATCTTGATTATGAAATTGCTATAGTATATAACATTGATGGTGATCGTACACCGATTATACCAAGTGAAACTCCTTCAAATCATGTTCTTGATTTATCATGTTCGGCAATAGCTACAGGTAATTCACAAAGTCCTACTGCTACCGATGACGAAGTAACATTGAATTATGATGGTGATAATACTTCATCAATTGGTTGGACTACTGCTCCTATCGATGCAGAAGTTGCTGCTATGTATCCGGCATCTATGACTGGTCCTTATGCAGGTATGCAATTGACTTCAGTTTTTATTTTCATTAACGACCTTGGTGAAAACTTTAAACTTAAGGTATATGGTATGGGAACTGATATTGCCCCCGGTTCGCTTTTGGTTGAACAAGATTTCACTCCAGTAGCTGCAAGTTGGTACCTTATTGAACTTGATGAGCCTTTAACAATTAACGGTGGAGACCTTTGGGTTGGTTATTCATTTACACAACAGGCTTTAGACATGCATATTCCAGGTACTGATTCCGGTCCAAATGATCCAAACGGTGACTGGTTGAAAACAGGTGTAGGTTGGGGACATCTTTCTTCAAATCCTGATCTTCCTTACAACTGGAATATCAGAGCAAACTTAATTGGTGAACCTATTACTCACTGGTTAACTGTTGATCCTACAACAGGAATGGTTGTTCCTGCAGAAACAGCAGACGTAAATGTAAATTTTGATGCTACCGGTGTTGAACCTGGTACTCATGTTGCTGACATTGTTGTTTTCAGTAATGATCCTGAAAACAGAATTGCATATATTCCCGTAACTTTAACTGTTGAAGGTGGTGCAACACAAACAATTGAAATCGCACCCGGATTCCAATTTGTTTCAAGTTTTATTAATCCTGAAATTCCGGTTATGACTGAAGTTGTTGCTGAAATCATGAATGACGATCTTGAATATGTAAGAAACTCGATAGGAGCCATGTTACGAAAAATTGGCCCAAATTGGGTTAATGGCATTGGTGATTGGATAGGAACAGAAGGTTACCTTATTAAAACAACTGCAGATGGTGAATTTACAGTTGCCGGTGAGCAAATAGGTGTAAGTACTCCTATTCAACTTACTACCGGTTTCCAATTTGTAAGCTATTTACCGGAAACAGAAATTGATGCTCTTGATGCTTTTGCATCTATTATTGGTGATGACCTACTTTATATTAGGAATTCAATAGGAGCTATGTTGCGTAAAATTGGACCTAACTGGGTTAATGGAATAGGAAACGGTGTTCCAACCGAAGGTTACCTGATTAAAATGGCGGCTGACGCTGAATTGGTTTACCCAAGTGCCGGTGCTCCGGCAAGTGTTGCTTCTGTTGAAAAGACAGGCCATTTCGTATTTGAAGGTGGAGACCCATCAGCAAATCTTTGGACAATATATATTGGTGGTGCTGACATATCTTATGACGCCGAAGCTCTCGATGCAGGTGATGAAATTGCCGTATT
>JAEINX010000017.1 GCA_016342645.1 Bacteroidales bacterium
CAATTCCCCATAAATTCTGCATTTTCAATATCAACATTTTGTAAATATGCAGCATTTGTCATAATTATAGATGCATTATTAACTTCAACAGTTCCATTGAGCAATATTCCACCGGTCAATTTCAGGGTATTTCCCTCCTGTATGATAAGATTCTTATCATTCAAAATTATTTGAGTTCCAACAAATTCAACGTCTGTATTAAAATAAATATTTGTATTATTGTTAGAATTGAAATAAGTTCCGGAAAATGAATTACCGGCTCCACATGATATATATTGTTCTGAAGAACCAATTAAATCCGTTGTATTATTATTCCACACCCCGGCTTGAGTAATATCTCCTTTTGCATGCACATATAAATAATAATTAGAAGCATCTGTAATTGTTCCCTCATTATTTATATAAGTATTTACAGTTATAGTAGCAGGATAATTAGTATTTTTTAATGATCCATTTGGAGTTACTATTAAACTATTACAGGTGTTTCCACTTGTATGAACCGGCCCTTGCAAGACTACATTGTCATATACATCGGGTACAACGCCAGCCACCCAAGTCCATGTGCTATCCCATGGGCCTCCGGCTGAAGTTGAATATATTTGTAATATTTCTTCAGTAGAAAAACTCCAAACAATACCAACGGTTGAATTACTGTGGTCATCGTTAGCAACAATTTTCCAGAAATATTCAGTATTATTTTCTAATGTTCCCGGATTATAAGTTGTTTGAGTTTGTCCTGAAATAACAAGTGTTGGATTTGTTCCAGTTCCAAAATAAACATCATAAGTTAAGGGGTCTCCTTCGGGATCAGAACAAATCCACGAAAGATTTACTTCTACGGATTGATTTCCTGCTCCATCCTCAGGATTAGGAGAAGATGGAGGATTAGGGGGTTGGTTTATGGGTGTAGTTTCATCCTTTAAGCAACGAATAGCATAGGCAAAATCTTTATTGTCCTTTTCACGTCTCGTGTTATCAAGAGTATAATATGAACCCCTTGCCCAAGCTAATTCATTGTCATAATTTTTAGAAGTCCAAAAGACGAAGTATTTTTCCAAATTTTCAAATACCGCATAGTGACTCCTGTAACCATTAGGAAGAGCATAGAAACCGTAAAGATTTGTTCCATTGTTTCCGGAGAACCAACCACTTGTCGATTTTAAATTTTTACCGGCATCAAAACCTCTGTATCCACTTGTGCTCCATATCGGGTCTCCAATTGAATATTGGCTGTCGGCAAAACCTTCTAAAATTTTCCATTCATCATCGGTAGGAATATACCAACCCGAGGGGCAAATACCCTGAACACCTGAAGTAGTTGTATATTGCATTAATTCATCCCATTGGTATAAACCTCCGTATTGAGTGCAATTTGAGGGGTCATTATTATAACAATATTTTTCAATGATGCCGTTATCAGTCATTTCATCGACATTTTGTATCATTGATCCGATATTCAGATTTTCGGACATCCAGCATTGTTCGCCAATTAGTACCGAGTTGTAAGTTTTTCCATCACGAGGATCGGTAAAAGAATCGCCGCAATTAAAATCTTTTTGTGCAAAAATATTTGCAACAAAAAACATTGTAATTAGTAAAGTAGTAGTAAACTTTCTCATAATCTTAAGTTTATAAATTTATAGTATTTAAGTACATTTAATAAAAAATAATTAATTAATCTCAGTAAAAGTACTGGTTATCTTTCAGTTAATGATAGGGAAATGTAAAAGCGGTAAGAGAAGATTTAGATTCGGTATGAATTTTTTTAAATTCGGTTTTAAATCATGTCCAAAAGTTTAAGAAAACTTTCTTTCTTTCGTCTTGAAACCGGTAAGGATGAGTTGTCTTTCATTACAACAGTACCACCTTCGGTTTTGCTGTAATGATCAATATATTTTAAGTTAATTAAATTCGATTGATGGATTCTATAAAATCCAAACCCGTCAAGCATATCTTCGTATTCTTTAAGGTTTCTTGATACAAGAATTTTCTTTCCATTCAAAAGATAAAAATTAGTATAACCTGCATCAGATTCACATCTTATTATATCATTTGTATTTACGATGAAAATACTTTCGGCGGTTTTGAGAATAAGTTTTTTGTTTTCAGATGCCGAGTTTTCAAGATTTGCAAATAATGCATTAAGTTTTAAATTTATATTTTCCTGCTCGACTAGTTTATATGCTTTATTGATTGCATCGAATAATTTTTGTGGATCGACAGGTTTGAGAATATAATCAATGGCAGAAAATTCAAATGCCCTTACTGCATATTCTTCATAAGCTGTAATAAAAATTATCTTAAAATTCAGCTTGTCAAGTTTTTTCAGAAGATCAAAACCCGATCCATCGGGCATATTTATATCAAGAAGTACAATGTCGGGATTATATTTTGAAATAGCTTTTATACCTGTATCTACATTTTCGGCTTCAGCAACAAGGCTTATGTTTTGTGGACAGAATTTAAGTATGTCGGCAATACTTTTTCTTGTCCTGGCTTCATCATCTATGATAATTATTTTCATATTGCAAAAAAAATTTTGTTTTAAACATTTTTCAAATATGTTTTTAAATCTCTGTGATAGTTTTGGTGAAATCCGATCATAATTAATTCGAGAAGGTTTTTTGAGTAACGGTAAGCCAAAAGATATTGTGAATTCCCAAGTTTAAATTTATGAACGAGAACATCTTTTAAATCTCCCTTTTTTTGTTCACCAATATCCGGGTTTTTAATAATCTCTCTGACTACTTCATCCAAAATAGCTTTATGTGCTTTTGTGAATTTTTTCACTTTCTTTTGGAATGATCGCGATTGTATTACTTTCATTTATCCTTAATCAAATGTGTATTCGGAAAACTCATTTTGTTCAAGTTCTTCTATTCCCAAAAGAATGTCCTTTATCAGGCTGTAAGTCAAATCCGGATTTTCTTCTGCACATTTTCCAATTTTCGCCCAATGTTCAATTTGTCCGGTAAGTGAGCGTTTGTCAACCCTACTGAAAAGTCTGGCTTCTTTTACTAATTTACTTGATATTCTAACTGCTGTTGCCATAAAAATAACTCTTAAGTTTTAATTGCAAATATAAATAAAAAATTGCATTTTGCAATTGTAGATAATAATTAAAAACTTTGTTTTATTGAAAGGCTTATACTTAAAGTTTCCGAAATGGAATAATAAATTTCACTTTTGTTCCATTTACTTTCCCATCATCATCTTTAATATCATTAATTTCCATAATAAACTGTTTTTTCTTCAATCCTTTATTGAAAATATCTAACCTTTCGTTGGCAATTATTGTTGCAAGTGATGTATGATTTTTAGATTTCTCGTTTTCCAACTTCCTTGAGGCTTTTATGCCAATTCCATTGTCTTGAATGATTAGCAAAATTGAATTTTTTTCGGGCATCAACGTACAACTTATTGAAATAAATCCTTTGCCTTTCAAATGTTTAATTCCATGTTCAATTGAATTTTCAATAAAGGGCTGTGCAAGCATAGGTGGGATTTGAATCAAATCGGTTTGAATTAACGGATCAATATTAAGCTTGTAATCAAATTTATTATCATACCTGAGTTGTTGTAAATCAAGATAATTTTGCAGAGTTTTAATTTCTTTTTCAATAGTGATGAATTCCTCCCTCGAATTATATAGAATTGACCTAATCAATTCGGCAAAACGCGAAAGATAAGACCCGGCTTCAAGAGGATTATTCTCGAAAATAAAACTTTGAATTGAGCTTAGAGAATTGAAAATAAAGTGAGGATTCATCTGCGATCGCAATAATTTTTGCTCAAGCAATTGAAACTGATTTTTTTCAATTATTTTCTTTTCTCTATATTTAACTATGATTATGATGATAATGAATAGAAAAAGTACTTCGAGAATTATGAACCATATCGTTTTCCAAAATGGAGGTTTTATGATAAGATCGATAAATGTAGTGCTCTCACTCCATGTTCCATCTCCGTTTGAACCCCTAAGTTTAAACCTGTAATTGCCTGGGTCTATATTAGTATATTTTGCGGTACGATTTACCGCATCTGTAAAAATCCAATCTTTGTCTGCATTTTCAAGTTTATAGGCATATTGAATGTGTTCGGGATTTGAGAAATCAAGAGCAGTGTATTCGAAAGAAAAATAATTTTCATTATATTTAAGTTCAATTGGTTTGGAATGTGTTGTATCAATATCTTTTTCCTCGTCAAACACGCTGAACGCGGTAATTGCTAATTTAGGTGGCTTGTTATTTATGAAAAGTTTTGACGGATCACATACATTTATACCGTTCTTACCACCAAACAGAAGCTCCCCAGATTTTAATTT
Source organism: Bacteroidales bacterium (assembly GCA_016342645.1). Classification (GTDB taxonomy): domain Bacteria; phylum Bacteroidota; class Bacteroidia; order Bacteroidales; family JAEINX01; genus JAEINX01. Next base: position 4,325 of record JAEINX010000017.1, read on the forward strand.
ACAGTTTGCATTTGTAAACTCATTATCCTGAAGCCCGTCTTTTTCATAATAGTTTTGAAAAGTTTTATTTACAGGATCAAACACACTTAATCCGTTTAAGGTTGCAATCCAAAGCATTCCATCCTCATCTTCCTGAATACTCATTACTCCGTTATCGGCCAAACCATCGGTTTCGGTAAAATGAATAAATGAATCGGAATCCTGATTGTATTTATTTAATCCATGGCCGCCAATCCATACTGTTCCAATTTTATCAATATAAATGCAATTAACAAGATCGCCCCAAAATGAATTATCATTATTTAAATCACTATTAAATTGCTTAACTTTCTGAGTTAGGGGATCAATTTGATTTAAACCCTTATCAGTTGTTCCTACCCAGATTTTCCCATTCTCATCTTCTGCAATACACTTAATTAAGTGTGAAGATAAATACTGCCTTGGGTCAAAAACAAAAGCATCAAATTTCTCAGTTCCGATATTTAATTCACAAAAGCCTTTTTCAGTTCCTAACCATAATTGATTGGGAGGAACAAATGCCATTGACCAAATTGTATCACTGATTAATCCCTGATGTGATTTTACGGAATAGGAATGAATTACTTTGTTATCCCGAATTCTGAACAAGCCTTTAAATGTTCCTATCCAGATATCACCTTCTTGGTCAATAACTTTACTTATAACGGTATCTATTTTATAATTTGATTTTTGAAAAGGTATTTCGAGATTAGAACTCAGGAAAGATAATTCAGGAAAATTATTTACAGGGATAATGGAAATATAAGGATTGTTTTGTTTATGAAAAACCCCCTTGTTGGTTTGGAACCACACATCTCCATTATGGGCGTTATAAATTTTAAGAATTCGATTAAAATCATAAGATGAATAATTGTTTTTTAAATAGTTTGCGATCTTTTTAGTCTTAGGATTTAGAGCAATAAAAATAGATTGATTTTGTAATCCAATCCAAACATAGTCCCCATCAAATGCTAAATTTTTTATTGGGCCCGATGGAAAAATATTTTTTATCAGATAGGTTTGGTCCTTAAAAGTCCCCCTTTTTTTATCAAATTGGTATAAACCTTGTGCTCCCCATATTCCAAGCCAGAAATTCCCCTTACTGTCCTCAAAAATATCATTATACCAATCGGCTTTAAATGAGTTTTTTAAAAAGGAATATGATTTAACAGCATGAGTAACTGGATTTATAATATTAAATCCTCTCCCCGACCATTGTCCTGCCCAGACATCTCCATCAGTATCTTGAGCTAATACTGAAATTCTGTTTGAATTTATTTTATTTTTACCTTGTTTTGAATAATTATAACAATCGTTTTTAATGAAATCATCATTCATGCAATCAATCCCTGAATTATCGGTTCCAATCCAAATCTCATCGGTTTTAAGCTGCAATAATGCTGTAGTATTTGAAGAAATCGGTGTACGTTCATCACCGGTAATGTGGTAAATATGCCTGAATTTATTTTTTGAGGGTTTGTAAATACTAATCCCCTCAATTGTCCCTATCCAAACATTTTGTGCATTATCAATGTATATTTTGTTTATATGATCATGGATCAGAGAGTTGGGATTATTGTCATTTTTATTCATAAAAGTAAAAGAATAATTCAATAAATCATAAACATATATACCGGCTCCTGTACCAAACCATAGTTTTTTATTTTTGTCTTCAACTATACTAAAAGTTGAAGTTGGAAATATTTTAGTAAAGATTTCTGTTTTTGTATTTAAAGTATAGAGTCCATCAATACCTGCCAGCCACATTTTATCATGGGAATCAAGAAAATATTTTGCAACATCATTTTCTCGTTTTTTGGTGGAATCGTTTTCGTCTGACATATAGATATAAAATTGATCGGTTTTAGGATCAAAACTGTAAATTCCCATAAATCGGCCACCAAGCCATAAAATACCGTTTTTATCTTTATATAAGTCATGGTAGAAATATGTATCCGCCATTGTAGGTACTTGGTGATGATATATTGTTGATGTTTTCAGCAGACAATTATATTTAATCAGTTCACCCTTAACAGTTTCTATCCATAAAATATTATTTTCATCAGGTAAGATGGCTCTGATGTAATTGTTTATCTCAACCAAATCGCCATCATCATTTTTGCGAGCAACATTTTCAAACGAATCATTATTTCGGTTATATAAATTGAGGCCCTTGCGGGTTCCTATCCATAATCCCCCACCTGAATCTTCTTTCAAGCAAGTAACAAGATTATCTGCGATTGAAGCAGAATCTTCGGCAAAGTGTTTATATTGTTTTATTTTGTAGCCATCGTAACGATTTAGGCCATCAATAGTTGCAATCCATAAGAAGCCATAATTGTCTTGTAGAATATCAAGAATATAATTACTGCTTAGTCCATTTTTTTTGGTCAGACGATCGAATTTTATATATGGATCCTCCGTTATTAAGGTTTTATTGTTTGTAAGCTTCTCTTCTTGATTTATTTTATTTTCAGTGATTTTTATTGATTGTTCAGCTTCCATAGAAAGTAAACTTAGAATAGCTTTGTTTGAATTTTCATATGCTCCAAGAGTCAAAAAATTAAAAACCAGTAGAAAGACAAAGGCAACTCTTATAAATTTATATTCGCAAACAATAACTTTGAAATCTACCATCGAAAATAAGCATAAATATTTATACTTAAAAACGAATAAATCAAAAAAATGTTTTTTAAAGAAAAATGAAATAAATAGCCGCTAAACTTGTCCGAATGGATACACTAAATAATATTAGCATATCCATTCGGACAAGTTTAGCAGCCTAAAAACTAATTAATCACAATCTTCTCAACCTTAGATAAACTCCTTCCTGTAAAGCTTATAAAATAAACTCCTGCTGGCAAATCTTGTAAGTTAATTTGTTTTGTTGTAAATCCTGTAATTCCTGTGAATTCTACATTGCGATATTCATTTCCGGTTAAATCGAATACTTTGCATTGTAAATCTCCTCTTACTTTTTCTAATGAAATATTAAATATTCCATCGGAAGGGTTTGGATAAATTGTTAATGATGAATAATTGATATCATTATCCGATATTCCTGTAATAGAAAAGTTTAACATGCTGTATTCTCCATCAATTTCGGGGAAGGTTTCTTCCATATATGCACTTCCGTAAGGATTTATATAAATATAATCTGCTAAGAGAACTTCTTCTTGTCCATTTTTACTCCAAATTTTAAAAATAGGATAATTACCGTTTTCATATAAATTACTGAAAACCGGAATAGAGTTTTCAAAAATATTCTCCGAAATTACAATTCCTGCTCCTACAAGTGTTTCTTCATCAAAAACTCCAATTTCATCACCTATATTTAAAGCTCCCTGTTCAAAATAAATTGTCCAGACCGGATCATAAGGATTGCCATCAATAACTTTAAAATGTTCAGGTATTGAGGTTTTTAATGCCATAAAATTATCTGATGCTTCAGGATAAATAAGCAAATCATCTGCACTCATTTTTACAAGATAACCTTCACCGGGCTGCATATCTCCAATTCCATTTACCCAAATTGGCCCGATTTTTCGGAACATTAAACCTGTTGTGTTTCTTACAAAATCCAGGTTATCTAAAACATCTGCAAATGCATCATTTGTGTTTACAGGAAATTCGGGGAGAAAACTGATCATCTGATAACCGTTGATCAGGTCAATCGGTGTTTGCGGGTCAATTGCTTCACCGCTGATTGTTAGTTCATCATCGGAATTCATTTTGAATAAATATCCTTCGGTTGTTACCCAATTTCCAATTCCATTAACCCACATTGGTCCGATTTTCCTTAACATCAATCCGGCTGTATTTCGAACAAAATCAAGGCTTTCAAGATTTTCAGATAAAACACTCATCATATTTTGATTTTCGGGAATAAGCCTCGTTGAAATAAATTGATATCCTTCTTGCAGAAAATAATCCTGAGTTTGGGTTGAAGAAACGTTAAAATGAACAATAAACCTATCAGGATCATCCTCGGGATTTGCCGTAAAATTATAAATTGGAGTTTCATTTAAATTGATTGTTGTTCCAAGTAAAACATCTTCCAAAATGATATTTGCTTCTATGAAACTTTCCATTTCGCTTGCTGTTATTGTGTAATTTCCTGATTCAACAATATTGTAAGACAATGGAACTGAAATTCCGTTATCTAAAAGGATGTTTGGTAAAGTGTTAATTGCCAATCCAAATTCTTCGGAGGTTTTGGAAAAAAGTTGATTAACATTGTTATTCAAAATGAATTTATAAGCATCAAATTCGCTATCGAATGATTGAGTTGCATTTTCGTTAAAACAAATTATTGTTTCATCACTGAATACTCCGCCTTCAGCAGATAATCTTAGAAAGTTAATTTCAGGGTAATTATAACCAGGTTCGGCATGATGAAGCCTTGCTGAATTATCCAAAGAAAATGTTCCTATATTTCCTGGTGAGTCAACTTTTAGGAAAAAACCTTGTCCACCACGAATATACTGAGTTGCTCCATTTATGTTTGATCCTCCTTTTAAATAAATCGAAAAATCACCAAGGCCACCGTTCAAAGTATTATCCCAAAAATAAAAAGCATTGCCGAGATTCGTTAAAGTAACGCCCGGGCTTTCTATGTCAATTAATGAAGGAAATGGATTTCCAACGAGATTAAAGCCATCATAATTGGGCGACGAGTTTTCGGTGTATGTTAATCCGGTGATAGTTTTAGTTCCGCTAAAAAGATTTCCTGTATAGTTTATCGTTGTATTTTCCATTAACGAGGCTGCATATCCTTGCAAGCCGCTTAAAGGTTCATAAGGATCAACAATTGGCTCAAAATTACTAATTGTTTCATTATATTTCCAAAGCATTCCTCCTGCAAATATTTCTGAAAGAACTCCTTCTGCCTGTGGAGAAACATAATGCCAAACATCTTCTCCACCTGTAAGATATTGCTCGACTGTAAATATTCCGTACCCGCTGATTATTCCATTATCAAGCAATGAGCCTGTTCCATTTTCATCTGATTTAATTATGAAGTTTCCATAATTTGTAAACTCATTGTTTAATGTTAATTCTATTTCGGGATTAACATTAAAAGTTCCATATAATATTTCAAGGCTTCCGTTACAATTCAGGTTGCCGTTTAATTCAAGTTCGTTTGAATACTTTTCTACAAGCATATTATTAAAAGTGTTAGTACCTTCAATGCTTTGGTTATCTGCACCGGAAAATTTAATTGTTCCTTCGCCGAGATCAAGTTCCGAATTATTATTTTTCCAATCTCCATGAACATTTATATATGATCCTGTACTTACTTTAATAGTTGTATTATCTTTTGTTACCCATTGGGCTTTTGCTTCTTGTAAATTCCAGCTCAACATCAATAAGAAGATTAGCTGGAGGCTTATTTTCATTTTCATAACTTTATTTTTTATTTGTTTCTAATTGTTCAATACGTGCTTTTAATTCTTCAATTATTTTCTGCTGCTCCTGAATTGCTTTTACCAGGGGAACTGTAAATTGTGCATAACGCAAACCATAGTAATCGGATTCATTTTGCGGTACATCGATTCCACTAAACTCAAATCCAAGGTTTTTAGCAGCTTGCTCAACTTCTTGTGCAATAAATCCGCTTTCAATTATTTGAGCTTTTTCATTAGTCTTTTCGTTCTCATCTCTATCTAGAAATTCATCAATTGAATTTTTATCAAGTTTGTAAGTTACAGGTCGAAGATTGAGGATAAAATCAAGGCCTGCAACATTTTCTTGAATATCTGTTTTAAATCTTCCGTCTGATAAAGTTGTCCAATCCACTTGCCCGCCAATGCTTGACACATTTGAATTTCCAATACGAACCTGATTTGAAGCAGTTACAATAGATCCGTTTCCAATTGCGGTTGAGTTTTCAAGGGCTTCGGTTGCTACATCAGCATTATATCCTAAAGCAGTATTATAGCTTCCGGAAACATTTGTAAGCATTGTATGTTTACCAATTGCGGTATTTCTATTTCCTTCGGTACTATTAACAAGTGAACTCTCACCAAATGCAGAATTACCCTCACCTGTATTTAAATAGAGAGAATTCATACCGACTGCAACATTAAAACTTCCACTCGAATTAAAGGGCATAACACCTTGTCCAATAGCGACATTACCATCGCCTACAGTATTACCATGTCCTGCAAAAGAACCGATAAATACATTTCTATTAATTGGTAAGTTAGTATTTACTCCGGCACCTTCGCCAATAAATACCGAGTAACCATTGTCCAGAGCTTCGAGTGTGTTGCCTGAGAATCTCCATTTTTCTATTCCATTAATATATATTCTTATAGTATCTTCATCGTAATTTTGCTCGGTAGTGATATAAGTATCATTGTCAGCATCAGAAATTGAATTATTGTTTGCATCATTAATAATCTCCACCCAGTCTGCCAGCATATTATTATAATACCAGAAACTTTCTGTTTCAATATCGTAAACCAGTAAACCGCCTTGTGTTGTTCCAATTGCATTACGCTCGGAAGTTGAAACCCTTGGTACCAAAAATCCTTTATCGAAACTCGAAAGGTCGAGAATAGCTGAGGGATCAGGATCAGCACCTGTTTCATTTATTGCAACCTGTGAGAAGGTTACGCTTGTTAAAACTGCAAGCAAAACTGTTAGTAAAATTGTTTTTTTCATTTTTGTAAGTTTTAATGTGTAACTTTATCAATTGTATATTCAATCTCAGCTCCATGTAATTGCCCGAAATCCAATTGGTCATGACCAAGAAATTTAGCTGTAATGTAGTAAAACCTTCCGTTGTTATCAATTGTTGCATAGCTTATGCTTGTGTCATCAAACTTTGAAATGTTAAAATAATTATATAGAACATCATAACTTGCCATTATATCAGCAGATATTGACATCTCATCTTTTTTCCATAGCTTAACTTCAATCCACTCACCATCACATCTATAATAAATGCTGAACCTGGTGACAATAGCTCCATCAGGCAGGCTGACAGGTGCTTTAATAGTTGATGTACCATTACCATCATCAGAGTCCATAAACCAGTAACCATTATCATTATGAACCATTTTATCACCATCCTGGTTTGTAAACAGGCTAAAAGCTGCAGCAGGGATTTTTAAAATACAGGTTTTAGTTGATCCATATTTAAATTCGTCAGCTGTAATATCATCAGTTGCTACAATGTCATCACCAACTTCAAGATCATCGCTTATAACTGCTTTTCCTATTACTTCAAGTTTTTCACTTGGGGATTGTGTACCAATTCCAAGTTTTCCATTCACAGCTACAATATTAGATGAAAAATCTCCATAAATCAAAGGTGAAGCTGTGTTAGAATTGTCAATATATAGTTTATCGCTACCCTCTTCATTATACCCGGCATTACGACCCACAAAAACATTTCCACTACCTAATGCTTTATAACCTGCATAGCTACCAATAGCTGTATTATTATGGCCTTCAACATTTTTATATAATGCTCTATAACCATGTGCGGTATTTTCTCCACCTGTTTTGTTTAGAAACAGGGAAGACCTACCAAAAGCACTATTATTTATACCTGTAGAATCAGAATATAATGCTAAAGTTCCAAAGGCAGAATTAGAAGCTCCATCTGTGATATGATATGCTGATTTAAATCCAAAAGCTGTGTTATCCATACCTGATGTGTTCATCGTTAAAGCAAAAGCACCCATTGCCGTATTATTATCAGCGTCCACGTTATGTTGCAAAGCATATGCTCCTACCGCGGTATTATCCTTGCCTTCAGTATTCTCTATTAAGGACCCTATACCAATAGCTGTGTTTTGATTACCAAGAGTATTTGCATATAATGCTTTTGAGCCAACGGCAGTATTTTCAGATCCATGTGTCGATAATGTGCCGCCAAATCCATTACTCATCAAAGCCGAATCACCAATTGCAACAATGTTATGCTGGTATGTACTTCTGAAAAGAGCTTTTGTACCGAGAGAAGTGTTTGAATATCCTGTTGTATTGTAGTATGATGCTCTATAACCAACAGCCACATTATTAGCTCCCATGGTATTGGCGCTAAGAGAATTGACACCAAAAGCTGTATTTTTATTACCATTGATATTTCCAGCAAGGGCTTTGTAACCTGTTGCAGTATTACATGTTCCTTCTGTATTTTCTTTAAGTGATTCTATTCCCAAAGCAGTATTAAAGTTATTTCCATTATCATTTATTCCTGCATCCATGCCAAGAAATATGTTAGAAGCATTAGTTTTTGCATCCGATAAATCATTGATTGATTCAACTCCCGGAGATACAGTTTCCCATGCTGCCAAACCTTCTTCATCGGAAGTAAGTACTTTTCCAACACCGGGATTGCCACCGCTAATTTTAATTGTACCATTGATATCAACCTGGTCAGTTGAGAAATCACCACCAATAAGGGGTGTTGGAGTATCAGTAACATCAATAAAGAGTTTATTGTTACTTGTATTTTGCGAACCGGCTGAGACTCCTATAAAAATACAATCGGAAACACTTGGTCCACCAAAAGAACCACGGCCTGCAAAAGCACCAATTGCAGTATTTCTTATGCCCGTCTCATTATTTTCATTTGCAGATTTCCCAATTGAGGTATTTGCAAAACCTGAGGTAATTGCACGGCCTGACTGATGGCCAATTCCTGTATTATTATTACCTGTTGTAAATGTGCCGGCCTCGTCACCTAAATAAACAGTGCTGCTAAAGGCTATTCCGTCACTCAGACCGTTAATATCAGAAGCATAAATCGTTGGGATTTCCCAGCTTGCAATACCCATAGCATCAGAAACCAATACTTTGCCAGATCCCTGATTTCCATCTGTCATCCTGATTGAACCATTTACATCAAGTTTAGCTGCCGGGCTACTTGTACCGATACCTATTTCTCCAGTTTCATGTTCTATAACAATGTCATCACGGTTGGTTGTTGAACCACTAATGGAAGCCCAATTTGCTCCGTTACTAAATATTAATGCATTACCGTAATAATTATCATCATGGATCTTTACAATGTTTTCCCAATAACTTCCAACAACCTCAAAAGGTACGTCAGGCGAACTTGTTCCAATACCCACATTTCCTGAAACGGAACTATACATATTATCACCTACAACAATCCAGTCGCTGTCAGCACCGCCACCTGACATTTCAACCCAATTGGCCAGCATATTATTATAATACCAGAAACTTTCGGTATCAATGTCATAAACTAATAAACCGCTTTGAGTTGTGGCTATTGCATTACGCTCGGCGCTTGAAACCCTTGGTACCAAAAATCCTTTATCGGTACTTGATAGGTCGAGAATGGCTGATGGATCGGGATCAGCACCTGTTTCATTTATTGCAACCTGTGAGAAGGTTACGCTTGTTAAAACTGCAAGCAAAACTGTTAGTAAAATTGTTTTTTTCATTTTAGTAGTTTTTAATTAACATTAATAAAAATATAATTATTATTTGCTGTCTATCTATCTATTCCACATTCACCTATTTGAACATTTAACTTATTTCCCTGTTCTGCAACAAATCCGGGCCTCAGGTCGATAAATTCTCCTGCCTGATAATATACATCGGTTCCTGCTCCCCCAACAATATGCCGTGTAGAAATTATGGAGTCTTGAGCTGTATAAACCTGAATTCCCGTAAACCCTGGAATACTCGGATCAGTTTGGTTTGTCAGATGATAACTTACAGGACAATCGGAACCAAAAGTAGAAACCCAAAGGCCTCTGCCATAAGTTGCAGCATAAATCAAGTTATCTTTAGAATTTATTTCCAATTCATGAACCATTACAGCCGGAAGCCCTGTGCTAAAATAGCTCCAATATTCTTCTCCGTTTTCCCTATTGAAAACGCCTATGTCGGTACCAATAAACATTGAGTTAGGAACTTCAGGATCAAGGGCAATGCAACTAACGGGTATATTTTCCAGGTTATAGCTTACGTTTACCCAGTTATCGCCACTGTTCCAGCTTTCAAAAACTTTATTACCATCATCATAACCTCCAAGAGTTACAACAAAATGCGTTTCATTGGTTGGATCAATCACTACATCTGTTATTGAATAAATATCTAATGGCAACCCACCTCCAATGTTTGTCCATGTATTTTGCCCTGTGAATAATGTAGTTGTAATCCATAAATCATCAACCGAAAATGGTTCTATGTTTCCCCGGCTTGCAGCAAGCATAAGATTTTCATTTGTGGGAGAAATATCCATGGCTTTAACAAACTGGAGATCGTTCATAGGGATGACTTTATTAAAATCAAAACTTCCATCTAAGTAAAAAATAAGGATTTCACCTGCTTTGGCTGAAATAAGGCGGTCATTTGATACAGGCCTAAGGAGCAAAGGATTATTAAATAATTTATTGTGTGTATTGGTAATAATAGCATCAAAAGTAACTCCTCCGTCATTTGAAACCTCAATTATTCCATTTTGTCTCGAAGTAAATATATGATCAGGATTATCCGGCATGATAATACATTCGAGCCCGTCAGCTCCTCTAACATGTTCTACATTGGTACTTCCCGAATATTTGTTAACTCCATTATCCTGAGTTCCCATATAAACAAGATTAGTATTTGAGGTAGTAATCCCTATTTTATGGGGTTGCATAATTCCTAATCCAAAAGAAATATCTGACCAGCTTGTCCCCATATCGGTTGATTTAAACAAACCACCATCGCATCCGGAATATAAATCGTTTCCATTAAATATTAATTCATGAATATCGGCATGTACATAGGCGAGTGTATCCCAATCGTCTCGCCACTGAGTTATTGCTGACCATTGATGTCCACGATAATCAGATTTCCAGATGTTGATTCCTCCAACGAAAACCACATTCTCATCAGTTGGTGACACCTCAATTGCAAGATCATAACTTGCCTGAGTAGAATTACCAAATCCAAAAACATTAGAGGATAAAATATTAGGATGAAACGGCTGATAATAGCTTAACCAGTTTTGACCTCCGTTTTCGCTAAAAAAAACACCCCTGAAGTTATCTTTATCTCCCAATACTGCATACACAATGTGTGAATTAACAGGAGTTACAGCAAGTTCTATTCTGGTTCTTTCTGTCATATTTCCGGAGAAATTCCTTAATGACACCCAAGTATATCCTCCATCTGATGACCTGAATATTGAATTTTCAGTTGAAGCAAAAACAGTATCATTATCAACAGGATTAAATTCCACATCGTAAAATTCACCGCTTTCTACTTTTGGCCAAGTAACACCGGCATTATTTGTATAATAAATTCCATCACTGCTTGTAGCAATGATATTATTACTATTTGCAGGATCCATTTTCAATTCAGTACCAAAAACAACATCATCCCTATCGAAAGTTAAACCTGTTTGATTCCATGTAATTCCACCGTCAGTAGATTTCAAAACACCGATGCTTACCAAATCATCAGAATCACCATCGCCGGTTAAAATATAAACTGTATTAGGATCACTATGACTAACAACAATACCGGATATTGCCAAATTAATCAGATCATCAGTCATACAGGACCAGGTAATTCCCCCGTCAGTGGTTTTCCATAAACCTCCTCCGGCAGATCCTGCATAAATAATATCAGGATTCGTTGGATGAAAGGCTACCTCATTTATTCTGCCATTTCCGGGATTCCACCCGCCCTGATCGGTTTCAGGATAAGGGTCAGGGTTATTTGTCCATGTATCAGGGCCTAATTCTGCCCATGATCCTGAATCAGTTTGTCCGCTTATTACCCCTCCTTTTCTTTTCAAATTTTCATAGGCAATAAATGACATAGCACTGTTATTTAATCTTTTGCCATCCTTATCGAGCCTGTATTCAACAAAATTTTCCCATCTTTTAAATTGCTTATATCCCGTTCCTTTTCCTTTGTCTTTGTTCTTGTAGCGTTTCTCAGTTTCTCGTACAATTTTACCAAAATCTTTATTGTCAATAGATTGCTGGGCATTACTAAACAAAAACAAGAAAGTTATTATTATAATTAAACTAAGTTGTTTCATTTTACTTTGTCTTTTCGATTAATTGATCAATTAGCTTTTGTTGTTCAATGATGTACAATGTTAATTCTTCGATTTTTTCCATCAAAAGCCTTTGTGTTTCTCCTATTTCCAAACCTGAATTGCTCATTTCTGAAGCTGACGGAATATTTGGTAAATGACCATTCTCATTAATAAATTCTTCCACTTCATCTAAAGGCATAAGTTTATAATCCTTTTTAAAAACATAATCGGGCCAATCTTCTTGCATGTCAACTCTAAGTTCCTCGCAAATTATTTTACCATCAACCGATAGTTTGTATCCGCTGGCAAAAGTGGTTCCAATTGCCACATCTCCATTAATACTCAGGATATTTGAACTAAAATCTCCATAAATTAAGGGTGTGTCGGTTGAGGAATTAGAAATATAAAGTTTATTACTTCCTTCTTCATACAAACCAGCCTCATGTCCAACAAAAATATTCCCTGAGCCTAAAGTATTAAAACCTGCGTGTCGTCCGATTGCTAAGTTATTACTACCTGTTTCATTGGAATACAGACTCATTGAACCAAGGGCTATGTTATTGTCTCCGGAAATATTTGAAAATGCAGAAATATACCCGAGAGCTGTGTTATTATCACCCTCAGTATTATCGTTTAAGGAGGAGCAACCAACGGCAGTATTTAAACTTCCTTCAATATTAGATTTCATTGATTCATATCCTAAGGCAATATTGCTTCGTCCAATTGTATTTGAATACATAGCTTTTGAACCCAGGGCAGTATTTCTTGTACCGTGGCTTTGCATGCTGGCGTTAAGTCCATTGTTAAAAAGGGCTGAATCACCGATTGCTACCAAATTTGACCTGTCGGTATTTTTGTAAAGACTCCGAATACCAAGAGCCACATTTGAATTTCCTGTTTCGTTTGAATATAAGGCGGCATAACCAATTGCTGTATTTGCGTTTCCGCTTTCATTTTCAAACAATGAATAAGTTCCAAAAACTGCATTTCTTATACCGGAAATATTATGATTAAAGCTAAATTGCCCTGCACTTGTATTATAATTACCACCATCATCATTAACTCCTGAACTGCTTCCAAGAAAAAGGCTGTAACCATCAGTTTTAGCGTCGTTTAAATCATCAATTTCCTGAACTCCAAGCGGAATATTTTCCCAGGAACCCAATCCATTTATATCAGATGTCATAACTTTTCCTGTTCCAGGATTTCCACCGGTAATTTTAATTTGTCCGGCAACTTCAAGTTTAGCTTCGGGAGTGATGGTTCCTATACCAACATTTCCGGAGTATGCATTTACTAATAGTTGAGGTGTGCCGGCAGTACTTCCAACAGAAAAGCCTTTTGCATTTTCCGACCAAATATAGGCCGGTGTCATATCTTCCTCCTCATCACTAAGAAGCTTAATGTATGCATCTTCATATTGTGAAATAAGAGAAAGGTTTCCGTTACGCACATGTAGTTTTGAACTTGGATTAGATGTTCCAATCCCTACATTGCCTGAAACAGAACTGTAAATATTGTCACCTGAGATTGTCCAGTCATTATCCGGCGTTGTACTTAAATCAGCCCATGAGGCAACTCCAAGGGCATTCGACATCATTACTCTTCCTGCGGCTTCATTACCATCAGTCATTCTGATTGAGCCATTAACATCAAGTTTGGCAGAAGGATTATGCCTGCCTATACCGATTTCTCCTGACAAATGCTCAATAACGATATCGAGGCGGCTACCTGTTGATCCGCAAATTGAAGCCCAATTTGGCCCACTACTAAAAAACAAGGCATTACCATTATAACTATTATCGTGGATCTTTACAATGTTTTCCCAATAACTTCCAACAACCTCAAAAGGCGTATTAGGAGAATTCGTTCCGATACCCACATTTCCCGAAACCGTACTATACATATTGTCACCTAAAACAACCCAATCGTTGTCTGCTCCTCCACCGGACATTTCAACCCAAGCGGCAATCATATTATTGTAATACCAGAAACTCTCTGTATCTATATCATAAACCAATAAACCACTTTGGGTCGTTCCAATTGCATTCCTTTCGGCGGTTGAAACCCGCGGTACAAGAAATCCTTTATCGGTACTTGAAAGGTCGAGAATTGCTGAAGGATCAGGATCAGCACCTGTTTCATTTATTGCAACCTGCGAGAATGCTACACTTGCAAACATTATTATTAAAAATGCAAGTAAAATTGTTTTTTTCATTTTCGTTATTTTAATTAATATTTATAAATTTTGTTATCTGTTGATTATCTATTTTTATATCCAACTTGTATTTTCCTCTTTTAGCTTTTGTATTAAAACTAGTGGAATTTGTATTTTTGATTTCTTTTTTAACTATACTATTAATGCTTCCATTCATGCTACAAACCTCAATTTGTCCGGTTTTCACTATTTGAGTAAAAACTATGAAAACTGTTTTTTCAATTACATTTACAATACACTGATTCATCATTTATTATTTTTTTGGCAAACATATAGTGAGATTATTGGCTAACAATAAAAAACAGGTAGGTAAATGGTATGCATACCTCAAAATTTAAGTATGCAAATGGTAGGCATTTGCAGTTTTTTTTCTATTAATTATCAGATTATCAATTTTGTTATATTTGCAATTTTAAAATTGATATTTTGTTATGCTCAGATCAATATTTTTTACTATAAACATACTTTTATTTGTTACATTAAGCTTTTCAGAAGAAATAGAAGAAAATCAGGTTGACTCATTATTAAGAGGTAAAGCTTTCATGGAGCAGGAAAAAACTCTGGATTCCCTGATTAGCAGATATAATTTTTCGAATCCAAGTATTGGTTTAAAACTATCCAGGCGATATAATGATCTAATAAAGAGCTCAGAAAAAATGTATTATCATGGGAAAAGTAAATATAATCTTGGTTTGGCTTATGAAATGATGGGAGAATTTAAAAAAGCACTGGAATATCTTTTTGAAGCAAAAAAAATATTTACAGGCACAAAATACACCAAAAACCTGGCTCTTGTTTACAATGAAATTGGTATGGTATATTTAAATCAACCTAATAAGAAATTACTTGAAAAATCTCTTGATTACTTCTTTATGTTTCTGAAATTTTCACAAAAAATGGATGATCCTATGGAAATTGCAGGAGCTTATTCCAATATCGGATTAACCTATAATAGAATGAATATGTTGGATTCCGCATTGTTTTATCATGAAAAATCATTAGAGATCAGGCTCGAATTAAATGACAAAAGGTGTATTGGAATATCATATGCAAACTTAGGTGAAATTAATCAACAAAACGGAAATTACAATAAAGCCCTGTCTTATCTGCAAAAAACGCAATCAAATTACGAAACAATTAACTATCGCTGGGGAATGTATGAAGCCTATATCGATATTGCCAACATCTTTCTCAAACTAAATCAATTTGATTCTTCTAAACTATATAGTTTTAAAGCATTGGATGTTAGCAGAGAACTGAATAGCAAATTTGCTATACAAACTACTTGTTCCTTATTGGGAGAGTATTACAAAGCCGTTCATGATTTTGAAAATGCTGTAAAATATATTGGATTATCAAATCTTTATACTGATTCAATCAATTCGGAAAGCACAAGAAACAAAATGGTTCAAATGCAAACCATTTATGAAGTAGATAAAAAAAATCAGGAAATTGAGTTACTAGAAGAGAAAAATAATTCGAAACAACGGTGGGTGGTTACTATCATAATTTCAGGCTTTTGTATTATACTCATTTTTGTTTATGCACTAATAATTAACAGATCCAAACGAAAAAAGGAAATTTTGCTTTTTAAAACAGAAAAGAAACTTAGCAAAAAAAATGAAGATTTGATCAAAAGCAAGCTTGAACAAAGTGAACTCAAAGAACAAGAACTCAATAACGAAATTAAATATAAATCAAAACAATTAAGTACTCATGCCCTCCACATGATACAGAAAAACACAATTCTTCAGGAAATTCAAAATGAAGTCAAAGACCTTTCAAAGAAAGCAAATGCTAACGAAAAACCACGATACAAAAGAATTAGCCACCAAATTAATCAAAGTTTAAGAGCTGATAATGACTGGGATGTTTTCAGACTATATTTTGAAGATGTCAACAAGAATTTCTTTAGCTATTTAAAAAGTATCAATTCTGATCTCACAACTAATGACTTAAGATTATGTGCATTAGTAAAATTAAATATGAATAGTAAAGAAATGGCTTCGGTCTTGAATATTGCTCCCAACAGTATTAAAAGTGCAAGATACCGTCTAAAGAAAAAACTTGATCTGGACATTGAAGCTGATCTTGAAGAATTTATTAGAAAAATTGAAAAATAAGATAAATGAATACGCCAGTGATTCAGCTTATTTCAATGTTAAGAAATTCATTTCAGTTAATATTTATACATTACAAAATAATTTATTAATGCAATAAAGAATATTTTTTCAATTAAAATAATAATGGTTTTGTATATTTGACAAAATTAATATGCCTTATGAACCGAATTTTCGTACATTTATCTCAGAAAGTTTTTTTAATTCTTTTTGTTTTACTTGCAATAACATTATTTTCCTATTCAAATAAATCAGATAGCCTTAAATTAGTTTTGGAAAATCAGCAAGGAGATGAAAGAATTTCAACTTTGATGCAATTAAGCAGGGAATTAAAAGCTCAGCCGGAAGAAAGCCTGAAGTTTGCTAAAGAAGCATATTCTCTTTCAGACAAGAACAATTATGAAGAAATTGCAGATATTAGTTACGTAATTGCCGACAAATATACTAAAATCAATATATTAGATTCAGCAGATAAGTATTATGGCGTTTCTTTATCAGCATATAAAATCCTTAAGGACACCTTAAATATAATGAGGCTTTCAACAATAAAAGGTTATTACCTTCAAAGAATGGGACTTAATAAAGAATCGGGCATACTCTTTAAAAACGGCATTGATTTATTTGGGCCATATTGGGAAACGCATGAAGGGGAAGCTCAAATAAGTAAAAAACATCTTGCCACAATGATGACAAATTATGGAATTTCATTATTCAATATTGGAAAATTTGATTCTTCCGTTTATTATCATACTGAGTCTTATAAAATTAAAGTTGAAATAGAGACATCACCAAAAAATATTGCAAAGGAAATGGTAAACATTGGCAATGTATATTCGGCAATGGATAAAAACATTGAAGCTATTAAATATTTTAACGAAGCTAATGAAAGTTTTATAGCTTTAGATGACAATTACAACATTGGCAAGTGCTATAATAATATTGGATTAGCGTATAAAAGAATGGGTGATACAATAAAAGCAATTTCTAATTACGAAGAATCACTTAATATTAGAAGAAAAACAAAAAACAAGAATGGAATAGCAACAAATTTAGCAAACCTTAGTAGCTTGTATTTCGGGATTGGTGAAACGAAAAAAGCCGAAAATGCATTGTTAGAATCATTGGAGTTAAGCAAAGAAATCAATAATAAACAACTTATTTCCTTAAGCATACATAATCTTGCAAACATTTATTTTAAAACTAAACTTTATAAAAAAGCCCTTGAGTATGCCCATGAAGCAAACGAAATAATTCTTGAGACTAATGAAATGACTTTATTGGAAAAAAACTATAGTTTACAATCAAAGATTTATGAAGCACTAGGTAATTATAAACTATCGTTAGAATTCCTTAAACTAAATACTGAAGTGCACGATAGCTTATTTAACGCCGACAATACTCAGCGATTCAATGAATTGCAAACTGAATTTGAGACTGCACAAAAGGAAAAAGAAATTGAATTATTGAAAAAAGAACAAGAAAATCAAAAACTCGAATATAAAATACTTAAAAACAGACAGCACACCTATTTTATTGTGATAGTACTTATTATAATTTTATTTGCTATTATTATTTTCGCTATTATTCTAAAAAGGAAAAAAGACCGACAAATACTGAAACAAAAGGAATTGTTCCATAAGAAAGAAAAAGAGCTTGCCGAAGCAGAACTTGAAAAGAGTAAACTAAAAGAAAAAGAACTGGAACAATCTGTACAGTATAAATCAAAACAACTAAGCACGCATGCCTTGCATATGATGCAAAAAAACACTATCCTTCAGGAGATTCAAGGCGAAATTTCGGATTTAAGAAAAAAAGCAGACATAAACGAAAAACCGCGTTACAAACAAATAAATCAACAAATAAACCAAAGTTTACGATCTGATAATGACTGGGATGTTTTCAAGCTTTATTTTGAAGAAATAAATAAAAATTTCTATGAAAAACTGAAAGAAATAAATCCCGAACTCACAACCAACGACCATAGGCTTTGTGCACTTATAAAACTTAATATGAACAGCAAAGAAATGGCTTCGGTATTGAACATTTCCCCTAATAGTATTAAAAGCGCCCGCTATCGTCTAAAGAAAAAACTTGGACTTGAAATGGAAGCTGATCTTGAGGAATTTATCAGGCAAATATAATATTTATAAAATAAAAAAGCCCTGCAAGCATAACTTACAGGGCATAAATTAATTATTTAATTAATTTAAACTATCCCTTGAGCAAGCATTGCATCTGCAATTTTGACAAAACCGCCAATATTTGCTCCTTTAACATAGTCGATATATTTATCATCAACAGTACCATATTTCACACAAGTTCCATGTATATCTTTCATAATGTTTTGTAATCTTCCATCAACTTCTTCTCTTGTCCAAGAAAGTCTCAATGAATTTTGCGACATTTCAAGACCTGAAACTGCAACACCACCGGCATTTGCAGCTTTACCGGGTCCGTAAAGAATCTTAGCTTTTTGATAAACTTCAACTGCTTCGGGAGTTGATGGCATATTGGCACCTTCTGAAATACAGAAACATCCATTTGCAACTAACATTTTAGCTTCATCTTCGTTGATTTCGTTTTGTGTTGCATTTGGCATAGCAACATCACATTTAACACCCCATGGCCTAATACCTTCGTGGTATTCGCATCTGTATTTTTCGGCATATTCTTTAATTCTGCCTCTTTTTACATTTTTAAGATGCATAATATAAGCTAATTTCTCTTTACTAATTCCTTCAGGATCATAAATGAATCCTGATGAATCAGATAAGGTAACAACTTTTCCCCCTAATTCGGTAACTTTCTCACAAGCATATTGAGCAACATTTCCCGAACCGGAAATTGCAACAACTTTTCCTTCTAATGAATCACCTCTTGTTTTTAACATTTCGGCAGCAAAATAAGTAGCTCCATAACCGGTAGCTTCCGGCCTGATGCGGCTTCCACCCCATTCGCGGCCTTTTCCGGTCAAAACACCTGTAAACTCATTTCTAATTCTTTTATATTGTCCGAATAAAAAACCTATTTCACGTCCGCCAACACCGATATCACCTGCAGGTACATCAGTATTTGGGCCAATATGTTTACATAATTCTGTCATAAAACTTTGACAAAATTTCATAACTTCATTGTCTGATTTTCCCTTAGGATCAAAATCAGATCCACCTTTACCTCCACCCATTGGAAGTGTTGTCAAACTGTTTTTATAAACTTGTTCGTAAGCTAAGAATTTCAGAATTCCAAGATTTACGGTTGGATGAAAACGTAATCCACCTTTGTAAGGCCCTATTGCACTGTTCATTTCAATTCTGTAACCTTTGTTAATTTGAATTTCTCCTTTATCGTCAACCCAAGGAACTCGAAATAGAATAACTCTTTCAGGTTCTGCAATTCTTTCCAAAATTTTTGCCTCTTTATATTGAGGATTTTCTTCAATAAATGGAACTAAGGTTTCAACAACTTCTCTAACAGCTTGGTGGAATTCTGTCTCACCTGCATTTTTTGCAATAATTTTAGCCATAAAATCATTGACTAATTGGTCATAAACATTGTTTGTCATAATTTTCTTTGCCTTTGTATTTTAGATTATTAATAATTTAATTTTTTAGCAATATTAGAAAATATTTTTCAAATACAAGAAAAAATATTTTTTTCGATTAATTGTTTATCCTTTATCACATAATATCGTTTAATTTTGTAAAATAGAAAAATATAATATTTAATTTTTATTGTTTTATATAGTGTTATAAATCAACATACAAATAAGTGGTTATGGAAAAGCTTGAACAATTATCGGGAAATATAGAAAAATTTCATAAAGAAAGCTTAGAACGCTTAAAGGAATTATCGGCAATAAACAAAACAACAAGCATTTTAAAACAAGGTAAACCTGTTGATGAAATACTTCAACAAATTTGTCATATTTTACCTGACGCTTATCAATATCCTGAATTTACAACGGCAAGAATTAAATTTGACGAGAAAGAATATACTTCACCGAAATTTGTTTTATCACCATGGAAACAAGAGCAAACTTTTGATACAATTGATAACAAAGAAGGTGTAATTGAAATTTATTATTTACAGGATTTCCCGAATTATGATGAAGGACCTTTTTTAAATGAAGAAAGAGATCTTATAATAAATATTGCTAATTTAATTTCAGGCTTTCTCAATCGAATCACAGGTAAAGAGGTTTTAAAACAAAGAATTAAAAAAGAAGAAAGAAAACCGGAAACTAAATTGAAAGATAATTTTGTAACAAGTCGAAGGTTGCTACAAAAATTTCTCAATAAAAGTAATTCCGATCGAGATATTTATCACGATTTAATGCCTTTTAAGGTAAAAGAAATTCTACTTATTGCAAACTTATATGATGCATATAGTATTGAAAAAGAAGGGCGGTTCTCGGAACATGTTCTCGGTGAATATCAACAATTAAATTTGACTTCCGTACCAAGAATAACCGGTGTTTCATCTGCCGAAGAAGCTTTTGAGCAATTACATTCAAAACATTTCGACCTTATTATTTTGATGGCGGGTGTTGACAGAAAAACACCTATCATTATAGGGAAAAAAATAAAGGAAGAATTTCAATATATTCCGATTTTCTTATTATTAAACTCTAGCGGTGATATAGATTTTTATGAAACCGTATCGAGAAAAGAATCAAGTATCGACAGAACTTTTGTATGGAACGGCGATTCACGAATTTTCTTTGCTATGATTAAATTGGTTGAAGATGCTATTAACATTGAAAACGATACTAAAATCGGAATGGTTAGGGTTATTCTTCTCGTTGAAGATTCGCCTAATTATTATTCGCGTTACCTTCCATTACTTTATAAAATTGTTATGGAACAAACTAAAAGGCTCATAGACGATGTCAGCACTGATGAGCTTTATAAAGTTCTGCGACTAAGAGCAAGGCCGAAAATAATTCTGGCTTCAAGTTATGAAGGAGCAGTTAAAATACTTGATAGCTATGAAGAATATATGTTATGTTTGATAACGGATGTAAAATATGAAAAGGCCGGTAAAATTTATAGCAAAGCAGGATTTGAGCTTGTAAACTATATAAGAAAAAACTTTAAAGAAATACCGACAATAATTCAATCGTCTGAAAATTCCAATGCCGAAATTGCATATAAATTGAATACAACTTTTATTAATAAAAATTCGGAAACTCTAATACAGGATTTTGAAAGTTTTATTGTTCATTATCTCGGTTTCGGAAATTTCATTTACCGAGATGACTCAGGACGACAAATCGGCATGGCAAAAACATTAAAAGAATTTGAAAATCAATTAAAAACCATCCCGAACGAATCCTTGTTATACCATGCCCGAAAAAACCATTTTTCGCTTTGGCTAATGGCAAGAGGTGAAATTCAGGCTGCAAAAATTCTTAGCCCTCATAAAGTTAGCGACTTTAAGAGCCCACAAAAAATTAGAGAAGTTTTAATTAGCGTTATTCAGAAATTTCGCAATGAGCAGAATAAAGGAAAAATTATTCCTTTTGAAGAATCGGCAATCTTGGACGAAACAAACATAGTAAGTCTTTCAGACGGATCGCTGGGAGGAAAAGGGAGAGGCCTTGCATTTATAAACTCTTTAATTTACAATTATGATTTCTCAAAACATATTTCTAACATCAATATTTGCACACCTAAAACTTCTGTAATAGGCACTGATGAGTTTGATTTATTCTTAGATAATAATAAATTACATAGCAAAATTCATAACATCAAAGATTATAATGCAATAAAAAATATTTTTATTGAGGCCAAACTTACCGAAACACTTTCAAAACGTATAAAAGCAATACTGAAAAAAATAAAAAACCCTTTAGCTATCAGATCATCGGGGCTTTTTGAAGATTCATTAAACCAACCTTTTGCCGGAATTTTTGAAACCTATTTATTACCAAATAATCATCCAAATATTAATGTAAGATTGAAACAAACTCTTGATGCCATAAAACTGGTTTTTGCCTCCATATATTCAAATGTAGCTCGCGGATACATCGAAGCCGTAAATTTCAATCTCGAAGATGAAAAAATGGCAGTAATTATTCAGGAAGTAGTGGGAAATAAATTTGAAAATACTTTTTATCCTCATATTAGCGGTGTTGCTCAATCGTATAATTATTATCCGTTTGCACACATGAAACCCGAAGAAGGTTTTGCAATTGCTGCCATCGGACTTGGGAAATATGTTGTTGAAGGTGATAAAGCTTATCGTTTCTCACCAAAATATCCGGCAACCGAAATTAATACTCCTAAAGATCAATATAAAAATTCACAGCTTCAGTTTTTTGCTGTTGATTTGAAAAAAGAAAATGTCAATTTGCTTGAAGGAGACACCGCCGGACTTACTTTGCTCGACATAGACGAAGCCGAAATGCACGGCAACTTAAAACATTGTGCATCGGTTTATGATGCCGATAATGATATAATTTATCCGGGAATAAATAAACCCGGCCCGAGAATTATAAACTTTGCAAATATTTTAAAATATAATTACATTCCTTTAGCAAAAACCATTGAGGTTGTCCTTGATGTAGTTAAAGAAGCATTAGGCTCGCCGGTTGAAATTGAATTTGCAGTCGATCTGACAAAAGACAAGGGCAATAAAGCTTCGTTTTATTTATTACAAATTAAACCGCTAATAGGCTCTGCCCAGGATTACGAAATTGATTTAGACGAAATTAAAAAGGAAAGCATAATTCTGTTTACCGAAAAAGGAATGGGAAACGGAATTCTTAAAACAATTCAGGATATTATTTATGTTGATAATTCCCTTTTCGATAAATCACAAACCGAAGAAATGGCAAGTGAAATCGAAATATTGAATAATAGAATGGTAAAAGAAAACAGACAATATATTTTGATTGGCCCTGGAAGATGGGGAACCCGAGATAAGTGGATAGGAATTCCCGTAAATTGGCCTCAAATTTCTAATGCAAAAATTATAATTGAAACAAGCCTTGATGATTATCCTCTCGATGCTTCATCAGGTTCGCATTTCTTTCATAATGTAACTTCGATGAATGTAGGATATTTTTCTGTTCAAAGTTCAAGTTCTAAAAGTTATATCTCCTATGATAAACTTGATAATCAAAACTTGATTGAAAAAACCAAGTTTTTTAAGCATGTTCGATTTGAAAAGCCCTTAAAGGTTAGAATGGATGGAAAAAAACGAATTTCTGTAATAACGATTGATTAAATAAAATCTGGAATTAGATGTGAATTTTCCAAAATTATTTCTTAGAGATGCTTAAGATTATTTATCACGAAGAAACACTAAGGTTTTTAAGAAGTTACACAAAGAAAATGATTGTTTTAAGTGTACAATATTATATAAATTGAAATTTTTTTTAATCTTCTTAAGTATTTTATTTGGTTTTCTAAAATATATTGTTTTAACTTTGCTAAAAACATTTAATGACATGTTTTACAGATCGGTTTTATAGAAGTTGAGAAATATCAAAAGTTTTCATATTTTCTGACCTCATGCTTGAAATTAAAAATATTTATAAATCATTTGGAGAACAAAAGGTTCTTCAGGGATTGAATATGTCAATTGATAAGGGGAAAATATATACTTTGGTTGGTGGGAATGGGACAGGTAAAACTACTCTGTTTAACTTAATTACGGGCTTCCTGAAACCGGATAAGGGAGAGATTTTATTGAATAATAAACGGCTTGACAAGCATTCTCCGGTTTCAATTAACTCAAAAGGAATTACACGTACATTTCAGGATTTGCGGATTATTAACCAGCTAACTGTTAAGGAAAACATTTTATTATCATTTAAAGAAAATCCGGGGGAGAGAATTTTTAATTCAATTCTACCTGCCGGAATTTTCAAGAAACAATATTTTAATTTCTTTGAAAAGACAGAACAGATTATTGAAAAAGTGCATTTAGAAAATGTTAAAAATAATCTTGCGGGAGAAATATCTTACGGGCAACAAAAATTATTAACGATTGCCTGCCTGCTTGCTAATGATGCCGAAATTTTATTATTAGATGAGCCTGTTGCCGGAATTGACAAAGAGAATTATATCCGAATTTATGATTTAATTATTCAACTAAAGAAAGAAGGAAAAACCATCATTCAAATTGAACATAACCACAAATTTGTTGAAAGCCTTAGTGATGGAATCTGGTTTTTAAATGCCGGAAAAGCTGTGTTATTTGATCAATATAATGAATTTGTAAAGGATAGAATAGTAAAAGAAGTATATTTGAATTAGCAATTGCGATGAATAACTAAATATGAATGATATGAATTATCAACTAAATATTGCATACCCAGAAAAATTGCCTGATGCACTACATCTGACACATGAGCAATTTAAAGAAAATGCAAAAATGGCTATGGCTGCAAAGCTCTTTGAAATGGGAAAGCTTTCATCGGGTATAGCAGCTCAACTCGCAGGGGTTGACAGAGTGTTTTTTCTGATAAATTTACATAAATATGGTGTTAATATGATTGATTTGGATAATGATGAACTTGAATCTGATTTAAAAAATGCCTGATAGAATTGTAATCAATACCGGACCAATTATTTCAATAGTTGCTGCAACGGGAAGTTTGGATGTTTTAAACAAACTTTATAAAGATGTTTATGTTCCTAATGAAGTAAACAGAGAAATTTCAGGGAGTTTGATAAAAACATTTGCATTGAAAGAATTTAACGAAGCAAGCTTTTTGAGAAAAGAAAAAACACCTGTGGATATTTCTACTATTTTAAAAAATACTTTGGATATTGGAGAGGCTTCGGTTATTCAGTTAGCTTTAAACAAAAAGATTCAAACGGTTTGTATTGATGAAAAAGTAGGCAGGCGCGTTGCCAGACTGAATAATTTATCTTTAATCGGCTCAACGAGTATTCTTATAAAAGCTAAAAATCTTGGTTATTTAAAATCTATGAAAAATGCTATTTCCGAAATGAAAAATAAGGGTATTTATTTGTCAGATAATATCATAAATTTTGCATTGAAGCATACAAACGAAATATAATAAAGTATTTGAGTTGTTAGAAGTAAAAAATATATCATCAGGTTACGGCAAAAAGCAGGTACTTTACGATGTTTCTATGCAAATTAAAATGGGTGAGGTTGTTTTACTTACAGGAGGTAACGGTTCCGGAAAATCCACTTTATTAAAGTGTATATATAATTTACTTCCATGTTGGACAGGTGAGATATTTTTTGAAGGTAAGAAAATAAACGGATTAAAACCATCTGATTTGATTCAAATGGGTATTGTTTATATTCCTCAAAAGGATTTTTATTTTGAAAACCTCACGGTTGAAGAAAACGGGACAGGTTTAATTTCTCTGGCTCATGCAGGCTTTTATGGGATTGGAGCTTATACTTCTGCAATTCTTTCTGTTGATTATGGTTTTCCATTTCTGGCAACCTTGCCGATAGCAATGCTAATAAGTGGAATAATTGCAGTATTTGTTTCGGTAATTGCCTTGCGAACGGTTGATGACTATTTTATTATTATTACTCTTGGAATTCAGGTTGTAGCTTTTTCAATTATGAATAACTGGATGGATTTAACCAATGGCCCACTTGGAATTCCCGGTATTCCGGCTATTTCAATTCTGGGATTTGAGTTTGGCAGCAAAATACCTTTTCTAATTTTAACCTTATTTTTAACGATATTGGTGTTTTATATTCTAAGAAACATCACCAGATCACCTTTCGGCAGGATACTAATTGCATTAAGCGAAGACGAAATATTTACCAAAAGCCTTGGTAAAAAAGTATATCAGGCTAAAATTGCAAGTTTTACAATAGGTGCAATGTTTGCTGCAATTCCGGGAGTTTTGTATGCTCATTACATTAGCTACATTGATCCTACAAGTTTTACTATTGACGAATCCATTTTCATTTTATCAATTGTAATTATTGGAGGCATGAGAAATCTTTGGGGATCGGCAATAGCAGCAGCAGTATTGATAATATTACCGGAAGCATTAAGATTTGTAGGTATGCCAAGCAACATCGCTGCAAACATGAGACAAATAATTTATGGTCTGGCACTTGTAATTATGATGTTTAAATATAGTAAGGGATTTATTTCAAAGTGTTATGTTGGGCAGGAAAATAAATAAAACCTCAACAATTACCACTAATTTTCTATAACCAAAACTTTATGACAATCCTTTCGGATTTAAGGGATTCAATAAATTTTTTTTATTATTTCTCTAACCACGCCTTAAAACTTTTCACTTTTTCGCGGCTAACGATAATTTCCTCATCATTTTTCCCTTTTAAAATAATTTTCAAGCGGCTGTTTGAATAGCTGATTATATCGGCAATTGCTTTAAGATTAATAATATATTTTCTGCTTACTCTGAAAAAATCATCGGGATTTAAAAGGCCTTCGAGTTGCTCAAGCGAATAATCCAAAACATAGTTGTTATTTTCACTGGTTTGTAGAAAACTTGCTTTTTCTAAGGAATAAAAACAACTGATGTTTTCTACTTGAATGGATTTAATATGCTCGCCTACTTTTATAACAAAGCGGCTTTTGTATTCTTTGGTCAAAAGATGCAAAACCTTCTCGAAAGCAATATTTTTTGATGAAATATCTTCTGGATTTTTATCTGAATGAATTTTTTTAAATTTTTCGATTGCCGATGAAAGTTCATCAAAATCAAGAGGTTTTAAAAGATAATCTATACTATTTACTTTAAATGCTTTTATTGCATATTGATCGTAAGCAGTTGTAAAAATCACAGGACAGCTAATCATGCTTTGCTCGAAAATTTCAAAACTTAATCCGTCAGCTAATTGAATGTCCATAAAAACAAGGTCGGGAGGTGGATTGGAATTAAACCAGTCAACACTTTTTTCAACTGTATTGAATTCCCCGAGTATCTCAATATTAGGGTCGTATTTTAGAATTAGTTCAAGCAAGCGTTTGGCTGCCAGTTGTTCGTCTTCTATTATAATTATCGTCATTGATCTGTAATTTGTTTCCCGCAGATTTCGCTGATTTTTCCGAATTTATCAGCAAAATCTGCGGGAAATATTTTCATTTTTTTATTAAAGGAATTTTAACGATGAATTCTTTTGGCTCGGATTCGATATTTTCTGTTTCCGGATTCTTAATAATAACTTCTTCTTTTGAAAGATACTTATACCTAAGTTTAATGTTTTCAAGCCCGACATGGCTATTCCTGTTTTTATCGTCCCGATGTTCTTTTATGGTTTTTTTTATCTGCAAATTATTTTTTACTACAATGTATTTTTCATCATTGAAAACATCAATTGTCAGGGGTTTTTCTTTTGTTATAACGTTGTGTTTTATCGCATTTTCGATTAATAATTGAATCGAAAGCGGAATCACCATAATATTTTTCGACTTGTTTAGGTTGATATTTATTTTAAGGTTTTCACTAAATCGTATTTTCTGAAGAAAACAATAACTTTCAACAAATTCAATTTCCGTTTCTATCGGGACAAGTTCAATGTCTTTGATTTCTAAAACATAGCGATACACTTCTGATAATTGTTTAATAAATTTAACAGCTTTATCCTGATCAACATAAACTAAAGACGATAAGGTATTCAAACTATTGAACAAAAAATGCGGGTTCACCTGATTCTTTAATGATTCATATTCGAACGAAAGTTTTTCGCGTTTTAAAATTTCTTCGTTGGTTACCGATACTCGCCATTGTTTGAAAAACTCAATTGAATAAAGTGCAAAAATAATAATGAGTGTAACCATCATTTGGATTACAAAAATCCAAAATCCGCCACGTTTGAAAATGAAATTATAAAAATTGTTTCCCTCATAAATTCCAAACCATAAATAATTTACTCCAACTATTGTTATTGAGGAAAATACAAGCATAATAATTATATGAACCATTATTCTTTTCTTTGGATTATCTTCCCATTTAACTATTCTATCAATAAAGAGTTCAGGTAAGGTGTTTGCTTCCAAAAGCGAAAAACCTATTATAAATGAATAAAGTAAATTATCAGCAAGAGCGTCATAAGTAAGATTTGATAAATTGGAAAAAATTAACGAAAATCCGAAACCAATTAATGTTACTATAATTATTATTCGAATATGCTTGAAAACAGTCTTTTTAGAAATTTTCATTTTTAATTTTTATTTGGGATAAATATATATAAATTTCGGGATATTGAATTTTAATGTCGAATTTTTTAGTCGGCAGTCCACAGTCTGCCGACTGCTGACAGAAGACTGCCGACTGAAGACTGTTAACTTCCTACTTGCTACAATTCTTAACCAACTCTTCTGTTTCTTTCATCCCCCAGTTTGGTGAAATCTCACTTTCGGGTTTGAATGAATTATATTTTTCAAGAGCAATAGTCAAAATCGGGCACGCAACTGTCTTTCCTCCTCCAAATTGCACCGGAGTATGTAAAAGATTCTGCCCCGATAAATAATAAGGCCTGGGATTGTTAGGATTTAGTGCTTTTGCCTTTTCAAAACAGCCAGTTGCCATTGGTGAATACTTCATCCCTCTTGTTTGAGGATCACGCATTATTCGTCCGAGATATAAATATCCTTGTAAAGTTTCAACCTCAGAATTGTTTGGACTTAAACGATTTGCTTCATCTATCATTTTTTGAGCTTCATCAAGATATTGATCGCATTTTTCTTTAGTAAAAAAACTCATATTAATTGTGCAAAATGCCGAGTAATAATATGGCAACCATTTTTCATTTTCGGCTTTTGCAATTCTTTCAAATTTGTTTGAAAGTTCTTGAAAATCATTTAATGATTTTGCCTTTTCCATTGATTTGATGTTTTTTCCCATTTCTTCTTTATACGGTTCTTCACTTGAGAAAACTGTCAGGCTGAATAATGCCATTACGATAATTAATACATTCTTTTTCATGTTTTTTGAATTTTAAATTAATAACATTTAATTATTATTTGTTTGATTTTATTTTTACTGTAACTGTTCATGTTTTAAATTGAAATAAAAACTCCAAGAAATACAAATCGCTTTGCTCCCGGTTTTACAGCAAATGATTTATAAATTCCTTGCGGATTTGGTTTTGAATTATAATGATAGCTATAGATATTATCAACCCCGAAAATATTTCCAAGCGAAAAATATACAATTGTAAATTTCTTAAAAATATTTGTTAAATAGCTTACATTCAGACTTAAATTATTGTAAGAACCGGTTTTATTACTCAGAAAATCCATAGTATTAGGGTTGAAATAAGTTCGTCCGCTATTGAAAGAATAAGTAGCCCCAAACTGAGAATGCAAAATTGGAACATACCATTTTACGACTGTTGACAAATTGTGGGTTGAGACAAATGTTGGCGTTGCCGTTTCGGGATAATCAAGATAATTTCTTTCGGTGTCGATAAATGAATATGATATCCAATATTCAACATTATTAATTGTTTTATTGTCGCGCCAAAAAATGTCAATTCCTTTTGCATAACCGTTTCCTGTATTGTTATACGCATCGGGATTTGAAGAGTGAAGACTGTCGTATTTTACCAGTCCGTGATATTTTTTATAATAGGCTTCGACCCTGAAAACCCTGTCATTTTTTATCCACTGATAATTCAAAATATAGTGGCTTGCAGATTCAAAATCAAGATCATTATTAAAAACAAGGAAATTGTTTTGCGGATTTTGAAAAAATTTTCCGTAAGCAAACGAAACCTGGCTTTTCTTTCCTGTTTTATAAGCAAGCGAAATTCGGGGTGCAAGATTCATTTTTGAAATCAATGAAGAATATTCAAAACGACTACCTGCTCTTGCAGCAAATTTATTCCCGATCGCAATTTCGGTTTCTGCAAAAACTGAAGCGATATTATCATTAAATGAAGTTTTATAAGTTTTGTTTTTATTGAAATCAAAATATTTTTGCGAATAATCACGATTGACAAAATCGCTTCCAAATTTTATTATAATTTCTTCATTCAAAAGGTGTGTCAAAGTATATTTTGCCTGAACAGTTTTATTGGTTTCTTTGAAATTATCAAGATCAATATCCGTATTATCATCATTATAGGAAAACGAAATCCCTGCTTTTGAAAGCCATTTTTTAGAAAGAATATCGCTATAAGTTAAATTTAAATATGAGTTGTCGTTAATCAGCCCGATATTATTTTTCACGCCAATATTATCGAAATCGGGATAAGACAATTCAGATTTACTGTGTGAAAATGTACCCATGAATTTAATCAGCCCGTTTTTGCCTGTTTTTTTTCTTGCAATTATATTTCCTCCAAATCCTTTTGGTGGAGTTTTCCAATCAAAGTCCTGGTTTATCAGATTAAAATATGGTGCTAAATTTGTATAATCAGCTTCAAATGAAACCGATGACCGCTTCCACCGTTTTGTGTGCGAAAAACCGGCACCAACCGACATCAGCGAAATACTTGAAACACTTTTCTGAGGCAAATCATTGGTGTTTAACACTAATGCCGAAGATAATGCCTGTCCGTATTCTGCAGAATATCCACCGGTGCTAAACATTGTTCCGCTAAAAAGAAATGGTGAAAAACGGCCTCTCACCGGAACATCAGGCATTTTTGAGGAATATGGGTTTTCGACAAGCATTCCATCAATAAAAGTTTTTGTTTCGTAGCCATCGCCTCCGCGAACAAAAATACGTCCGTCTTCACCAACTATTTGAGTCCCGGGAAGCGTATTCAAAGCTCCGTAAATATTGCCGAGACCTCCGGCAGTTGTAACAATATCAAGCGGTTTTAGGACAACGGCTTTTTTTTCATCGCCGGCTTCAAATGAACCTGCTGAGATTACTACAGCATCCAATTGATTATTGTTTTCCTTTAAAATTATATTTAAATTAATCTCTTTTCCTTCAAGAATCATTTCGGTGGAAGAATTCTTATATCCTAAAAAACTTACAATCAGTATCTGTTTTCCTGTAAGATCGGTGCGGAAACTATAACGGCCTAATGTGTCGGAAGAAGTTCCATCGTAAGAATCAAGAAAATATATATTTGCTCCCGGCAAAGTTTCACCATTGTTATCGCTAACAACTCCTGATATTTTCGTTTGACCAAAGGAATTTATTGAAGTTATTAAGATGATAATTGAAATAAATAATTTTTTCATTGCTTATTAATTTTTTTGCAAAGATTAGTTCGTGAAAGTTGTTTCTAAAATTTATCTTACCGAATTGTCGAATTTTTAGGATGAATTGTAAAAACAATAAAATATTTTATAAAAAGTTCAATTTTTTGTAACATTATATGTTATACAAGAGTCCTTATAAGTTAAATAATGGTTATAAAAAACATGGGGTTTATTGCAATGAATTAATAAACTTAAACATTAACATTTATGAAAAAATTTCTGCTTCTTCTTTTAATATCTTTAGCAATATTTGGATATTCGCAAGAACCTATTGAAAAAAAAACTTATCAGACTCAAAAATTAACCAATGGGCCAATAGTTATCGATGGCATATTAGATGATAAATCATGGAATTTGGTTGAATGGGGTGGTGATTTTATTCAACAAAGTCCATATGAAGGCAAGCAACCCTCGCAACCGACATATTTTAAAATTCTTTACGATGATAATAATTTATATGTTGGTGTGTTAAATTATGATAGTGTTCCGAGTGAAATTGACAGACGGATGTGTCGCCGTGATGATTTTGAAGGAGATTTTATTGAGATAAATATTGATAGTTATAATGATCAGATGACAGCTTTTTCATTTACACTTAATGCAGCCGGTGTACGTGGTGATGAAGCAATTACCGATGATGGTGATGATTGGGATGATACATGGGACCCGATTTGGTATGGTAAAACTGCAATGGTTGATTCGGGTTGGGTAGCCGAAATAAAAATTCCTTTCACACAATTACGATTCGGAAATAAAGCAAATCATAGTTGGGGTATGCAATTTACTCGTAGAATTTATAGAAACGAGGAGCGTTCGCTATGGCAATTTGTTCCGAGAGATGCAAACGGCTGGGTTCATCATTTTGGTATTTTAGAGGGAATTAATAATATTAAACCAAAGCGTCAGATTGATCTTTTTCCTTATGTTGTTGCCAAACAAGAATATCTCGAAAAAGAAGAAGGGAATCCTTATGCAACCGGAAAAAAGTCAATTTTATCGGCTGGTGTTGATGGAAAAGTTGGCATAACTAATGATCTTACTCTTGATTTTACCATAAATCCTGATTTTGGGCAGGTTGAAGCAGATCCTTCAGAAGTAAATTTATCAGCCTTCGAATCTTATTTTAGTGAGAAACGCCCGTTTTTTATTGAAGGTAGTAATATTTTGAATTTCCAAATAAACGGTGGCGGGAATTCCATGGCTCTTGATAATTTATTTTATTCAAGAAGAATAGGCCGTTTGCCACATTATTATCCCGATCTTATCGAAGATGAAGAATATGCAGACTTTCCTGAAAATACTACAATTCTTGGTGCCTTCAAACTTACCGGAAAAACAAAAAACGGCTGGTCAATAGGAGTGATGGAAAGTATTACGCCGAGGGAAAATGCCGAAATTGACTTGAATGGCGAGAAACGTAAAGAGGAAGTCGAGCCTTTCACAAACTATTTTGTCGGACGCGTACAAAAAGATATTAATAAGGGAAATACCGTTATTGGCGGAATGTTTACCTCCACAAACAGAAAAATTACGAATGCCGAGATTGATTTTTTACCAAAATCGGCTTATACGGGGGGAATTGATTTCACTCAATATTGGAAAAATAAAGCATATTATATTAGCTTAAGGGCTGTTGTAAGCAGAGTTAATGCCGACTCAATAGCAATGACAAACATACAACGTTCTTCTGTTCATTATTTTCAAAGGCCGGATGCCGATTATATTCATGTTGATTCCTCACGTACTTCATTGACAGGTCAAGGTGGAACGGTTGAATTTGGTAAAGCCGGAGAAGGACACATAAGATATGTAGCATGGGTAACATGGCGTTCGCCAGGCTTAGAGCTTAATGATATCGGATTTTTGCGTTCAGGGGATGAAATTTTTCAGGTTTTTTGGATGCAATATGGAATTTGGAAACCGTTTTCTATTTTCAGAGAAATGCAAATTAATTATAATCAATGGACTACATGGGATTTCGGTGGTAGGAAAAATTCTTTTGGGACGAACATAAACATGAATATGGATTTTACAAACCACTGGTCATTTAGTTTTGGTGTGAATTATAACGGAGACTTTTTGTCGAAAAGTTTTTTACGTGGAGGCCCTTCAATGAAAAAGCCGGCAGACTGGAATGCATGGGGTTGGCTCGGAACCGATCAAAGAAAAAAGATAAGATTAAGTTTTAATTATTCTGTCACTAAAAATTATCATAATGCAGGCGTTTTTAATTTTTATTCGGCAGACCTAACCTACAGGCCAAATGACGCATTAAAAATTAGTGCAGGGCCATTTTACAATGATATAACACCAACCTTACAGTATGTTGAAACTGTTGATTATGAAAATAATGACAAATATATAATGGGACGTATGCATCAATCGACTTTTGGTTTGTCGATGAGGTTGGAATATTATATTACTCCTGATCTGAGTGTACAATATTACGGGCAACCTTTTATTTCGGCTGGAAATTATTCCAATTTCAAAAAAGTTACCGATCCGGTTGCCGATGAATTTTACGATAGGTATCATCAATTTACGGATGATGAAATTTCTTATGATGCCGAAAATAACACTTATAATATTGATGAAAACCATGATAAGAAAAACGATTATAGTTTTGATAATCCAAACTTTAATTTCATGCAATTCAGATCGAACCTGGTTGTGAGGTGGGAATATTTACCGGGTTCGACTGCATTTTTTGTTTGGTCGCAAGGACGTACGATGTCAAATGATGTCGGGGAATTTTCTTTTAATAATAATATGGAAGATCTTTTCGATGTGCAACCTCATAATATTTTTCTGATAAAAGTTTCCTATCGTTTACAATTATAGTGGAAAGTGCCTAAAATGACTTGAGTTTTGAGTGCCTAAAGTATTTTAAACTGCTATTAGATCACAACTTTTTGTCTGTAAATCTTTTTATTAGTTTCTATTACCAAAATATAAACTCCATGCTTAAGCATTGAAACATCAATATTAAAAATGTGCTTCCCATAGCAAAGGTTTTTATTTGAAGAATAAATTCGTTCCGTGCCTTGAATATCGAATATCCTAAAATTAACATCAGATTTATTCTTCAAATCAAGAAGAATTTCGAAAGTATTATTCTCGGCAAGAGTAGTGATATTTATTATGTTTTCTGAATTTATTTCATCATTAACACCTTGTTCTGCTTTAATTTTAAAATCAGTTACTCTTGCAAAGTGGTCGGAAGCAATTTCCGAATCATGCTTTTGTAAACCATATAAATCCAATCTTTCATCTAACATTACCTCGGTTTGAACAACAAATGATTTAACAGCTTCGGCGACACTGTTAGTAAATATTGAAAAATCAAGCCGTCCGGGCCAATAGGAGGAATAATCTTTTCGCCATGTATAAGCCATTCTGATATCCGATTGAATTGCAACATTGTCTTCGAGTGAAGAATTGTCCCAATCGGGTGGGCCACCCTGTCCAAAATGAGAAGTATTAATTATTTCGCCTGTTACCAAAGTAGTAAGTTGCTGCGAATTACCGACAAGATTCAAATCACCGCTGATTACCATGGGCGTTCCTTCAGGTAAATCCAAAACTCCCGATGAGGTTTTTTCATTTAATATAAAATCAATAATTGCATCCGCTTCATACTGTCTTTCGTAGTTTGCATCGCAACAGCGAAAATGAGAATTTATTACAACAATATCTTTCGGAAAATAAGAAGGAAGATTTACATGGCTTGCCTGAATTCTTCCATTTGAATAAACAACAACGCTTTCGGTTATCGGGAACTTTGAGCATGTAATATTTCCACTGACAAGCTTAACAGTTTGCCATTCTGCCCCACCCTGTAAAGGCAAAATATTATCTAATAAATCACCGGCTTTCCAACTTTCGGTATCCCAGCATTCATTAAAAGTGATGATATCGGGATTGATTGCTGAAATAATTCTTTTAAAAGAAGGGATTCTTTCATAATCACTTATTCCATCCGATAAAACATTATAGCTTAATAACCTTACAATTTCCAGATATTCTTTTTCAAAATCAACCGGCTGATATGGGGTTACCGGATTATTATCGAAAGTATAAGAAAAAGTATCGCCTTCATCAGGCATTAAATCACCGTTTGAGTCATAATCGCGAAAGCAAATTTTTATTGTATTATTTGTAAACAAATCATAGCCATCGGGTTTTGCATCCCTGCCAATTGCAATTTCGAATTCATTGGAAGTTACGGTCGGTAATGCTCTTAGGCGAATGTCAGAAAAATAGATTGTTGACGATTGTTTGAATAAATAAAAATATCCTTCTCTTTCGCCAAAACACCACCTTAACTCTGCTCCAATACCGTTTGTGTAGTATCCGGTATATGGATCATTATCTGTATCTATCTCGAGAAAAAATTCATTATTATCGTTCAATAAAAATTCATTTTCCGAACTAAATCGGATATAAAGATAATCTTCATCGTTCGATACACTGAAATTTAATAAATTAATTTGATTGCCACTTCCGCTACCATCGGTATAGTTTGCCTCTGAGTTTTTCCAATCATCAAATCGGCCATCAATAACAATAGGCAATGCTTGTCCCGTTATTTTAACCGACAAAAATATAAAGAGAATGCAATAATATATATTTTTCATTAAAACAATTTTCGGCAAAGTTAATGATTTATTAGACAGAATTGTTAAATTGTTTTATTGTTGGTTTGGAAGCAAAAAGAAACGGAATAATTTTTCACTTTTTAACCTGTTAATAATTAAATTTTAATATTTTTCTGCTTTGTATATCTGCGGCTTTTAATACCGCATTCACAATTATTATTTAATATTTTGTTAAATCTGACGGTAAATACATTGAAATAATTTTAAATAAATATATCTATATTCAAAAAATAATTTTAATTTGTGATTTTTTGCAAAGAATATTTTAGCTCACAATATTCCATCAATTTATCTGTGAATCTGTGGCTTTACTTTTTTCTTTACCTGCTAAAATATTACAAATAGCCAAATAAATTTGAGAAAAACAGTTGCTTTTGCAATTCATATTAAAAAATTTATTAATATTGAACCACAAAATAAGTAACATATTTAAATAATTAAAAAACAAAAACATGAAAAAAATTTTAATTTTAACATTGTTAGTGAGCTTTGGATTATTTTCCATGGCTCAAACAAAATTTCAGGTAAAAAACAATCTGAAAGAGGAAAAATCAACAAATGTCAGATCATCTGACCAGGTAATGAATGATCCTTCTATCCATCCCTATCTGAAACCTATGAATCATTCCAATAATGGGACTGATGATATTTCAGTAATTGATATTGGAGGAGCCGGAAATGCCTGGGGTTTATGCAGTGGTGCCCGTACATATATGTGGGTTGAAAATGATATAAATAGTATTGCTTTTTCCCACAGAATGTTAGCCCCTCCCGGTGGACCCGGAACAGGATATATCGCCTATGATTTCTCTATTGATGGTGGCGCAACATGGGAAATTAATAACCAGGTTTATGAAGCACCGACTGCTCTTGAAAATGGTCGCTATCCCCAATGTGTAATTTATAATCCTGAAGGAAATACAGATCCTGCAAATGCATTTTTCTCGTACTATATACCTGTTCTTGACCAATCAAATGGTGCTACCTGGGGCGGAGAAGCCTGGGGTGGAAATTTTTTAACAACTATTCCTCCTGTTCCAACACAAACAAATATCTCATCTCGCCCGTCTGAAGGTATTTATATGGCTGTCCCTGATGCATTGCATATTACACCAAATGGAAATACTTTCGTTGTAGAACCATCTATTGTTGACGGAACATTTACAGGTTATACCGGAGAACTGATTTTTTCAAATGGTGTATTTAATGATGAAACTAATGATTATGAATATACCCAGACTTTATTTGAAGCACCAATTACCGATGATCCAATTGATTGTACTGTCGCCTCTCAAAGAATTGCTTTTTCACCTGACGGACAAATAGGATATGTTGGATTATTAACTAATAACGGTGAAAATACTGAAGAATCTTACGGATGTTACTATCCTGTTTTATATAAATCAACTGATGGCGGTGAAAACTGGGACGATGAGCCAATTAATGTTCAATTAGGTGGACCTGACGGTTTGGAAGCTGTTCTTAATTTTATGAGTGACGAAACACTTGCTCAAATTTATGAGCCACCTATTCCTCCTCGTGATGAAATTCCATTTACTACTGCATTTAATTTAGACCTTGTTGTAGATGCTTACGGAAATCCTCATATTATTACGGTAGTGGGAATTGGTAGCCAGGCATGGTCAATATACTCTGCTGCAACAGGCGAACCTTGTAATGGTTGGATAGCAATGTTACATATTTATTCTACTGATGATGAAACATGGATGGCTGATACTCTATATACTCCTAATACTTTTAGAGGTGAATTTGCAGGTAATAATGTTATGACAGAAGACACAAGGCCTCAAATATCAATTACACCTGATGGTAAAAAACTATTCTTCTCATGGATAGACTCAGATCAACCTGAAACAGTTGATAATATTTATCCAGATATTTTCTGTGTTGGTTATGATATTGATCATGACGTTTATACCGAAGAAGATGGCAATTATAAACTATGGAACGTAACAACCTTAACAGCCGCATGGATGAGTGCATATATGGCAACGCAATCATATTATGTATTCGACAACGGTGATAGCTGGGAAATTCCTTTTGTTTATCAGGAAATGGATATAAACAACAATTTAGAACCGGTTCAGTATAAATATATCAAAGGTTTCGTTATTGAGGATGATGATTTCCCTATCATATCAGATGAACAAACTGTTGATGTAGAACCCGGTTTCCAATTTGTGTCAAGTTATATTTGCCCTGATAGTCCTGATATGACTGATGTTGTTGCTGAAATCATGAATGACGATCTTCAATATGTAAGAAATTCAACAGGTGCAATGTTACGTAAAATCGGGCCTAACTGGGTGAACGGTATTGGCGACTGGGTTGGAACTGAAGGTTACTTAATTAAAACAAGTGCAATTGGTGAATTTACCCTTACAGGTTCAATAATTCCGTCAAATACTCCAATTCCACTTTTTGCAGGATTCCAATTCGTAAGCTATTTACCCGAAACAGAAATAGATGCTCTTGTTGCTTTTGCTACAATCATTGGCGATAATCTTCTATATGTAAGAAATTCTGAAGGAGCCATGTTAAGAAAAATTGGCCCAAACTGGGTTAATGGAATAGGAAATTGTATTCCAACCGAAGGCTATTTAATTAAAATGGCTGCTGACGATGAATTGCTTTATACACTTGGCGGAAAATCAAGCAGCTTGGCTCAAGCAATACCTTCTCATTTAATTTTTGAAGGTGGTAATGCTGCAGAAGCCGTTTATACAATATATGTTGACGGCTTAGAAATTGGTGATGAAGTGGCTGCATTTAACGGAGATATTGTTCTCGGTTCTATGAAAGTAAATTCTAATAATGTGTTTGATAATGATCTTCCAATATTCAGTCAATTGGATAACGGACAAGGATATGTTTCAGGTGAACCTATTACATTGAAAGTTTGGTCTGATAACAATGTTATCACAACAGAATTTGAAATGGAATCAGTTTACAACTCTTATGTATCTAATGTTTATCCTGAAAATGATGGTGAATTTAGTATTGTTAAAATATCAAAAGGTGCGACACTTGCTGAAGAATTGCTTGTTTATCCAAATCCGGCAAACGATGTAATAAATATTAGCTCTAACTTTGAAGTTTCGAATGTTAAAGTAATGAACTATCTCGGACAAACCATTGATAATATTAATGTTAGCGGTATGGATGTTACGATTAATACATTAACTTATGATGCAGGAATTTATTTCATTCAAGTTGAAACTGAAAAAGGAATAACTACTCAAAAAATTATTATTGAATAAATAAAAATATTTAAAGTCTAATTTTTAATCTGGCAAAAACCTGTAAGAATTATTTCAATAATTCTTACAGGTTTTTTATTTTTTTATAACAAATTGAATTTTAAACTAAATTTGCAGAATATTTTAAATTAAATTTTTCTGAATGAAGATAATTGAGGTACATAATAAAAAAACCGCCAAACAATTTCTTGATGTAGCAAGAATTATTTATAAAGATAATGATACATGGGTTTGCCCTTTAGACAAAACTATTAACAAAACTTTTGATCCACAAAAAAATGAATTTTTCACTCATGGGAAGGCAAATAGATGGATTTTATTTGATGATAATAAAAATTTGATCGGCCGGGTTGCAGCTTTTATTAATGACAAAAAAGCATATAATTTCGCTCAACCAACCGGAGGAATGGGATTTTTCGAATGCATAAATGATAAAAATGCCGCATTTCTGTTATTTGATACTTGCAAAGAATGGTTGAGTGAAAGAGGGATGGAAGCAATGGATGGCCCAATAAATTTTGGCGAAAACGACAACTTTTGGGGTTTATTAGTAGAAGGCTTCAGCCCACCAAGTTATGGAATGCAATATCATCATCCATATTACAAAGCTCTTTTTGAAGATTATGATTTTTCAACTTTTTTCGTCCAAGTTACGAATAACTTGGATATTACAAAACCATTCCCCGAAAGGTTTTGGAAAATTGCCGATTGGGTTAGAAAAAAACCCGGATATTCTTTTAAGCATTTTACATTTAAAAATTCTGAGAAATTTGTAAACGATCTTATTGAAATCTATGATAACGCATGGCAATTTCATGAAAATTTTACTCCAATGTCAAAAAAGGATCTGCAAAATTCTCTTGCGGAAGCAAAGCCAATTTTAGAGGAAGAATTTTGCTGGTTTGCCTATCATAATGATACTCCAATAGCTTTTTTAATAATGTTACCTGATGCTAACCAAATATTAAAAAATTTCAAAGGCAAAATGAATCTGATAAATAAAATAAGATTTGTTCGGTTTAGAAAACAAAATAAAATTACCAGAGCAAGAATTACTGTTATGGGAGTAATTCCAAAATTTCAAAAATCCGGAATTGAATCGGCAATTTTTTGGCATATGAGTAAAGTCATGGATAAAAGACCGCATTATAAGGATGTTGAATTATCGTGGGTAGGTGATTTCAATCCTAAAATGCGAGCTTTACATGAATCGGTAGGAGGTGTTTTTTCTAAAAAACACATCACTTATAGGAAATTATTTAATAAAGATGCCAAATTTCAATCATCAAAAGAAATCCCTATGGATACAAAAGAAAGAAATAAATAATCCATTATAGCCTTAAATATAAAGAAGTAAACATAATTATTTACTTGAAAAAGAAAAAAATATTTGATTTTTCTAAGGTTATTGAATTTTTTATTAATATTGTAGCTTAAATTAAAAATAAATAATATTTTTTAAATCATTAACAAAAATTTTATAAACATGAAAAAAATTTTACTTTTCACTTTACTAATTAGTTTTGGGTTGTTTTCCATGGCTCAAACAAATTTTCAAGTTAAAAACAACTTGAAAGAGACAAAATCTTTAATGTATGTAACCCCAGATGGGGGACCTGTGAACTCGTCAATTCCGTATTTAAACCCTGTGAAACCTTCAGGTAGTGTAACTGATGTTGATATTATTCCTATTGGTTTATCTGCAAATGCCTATGGTTTGTATAATGGTGGACATACTTGTGTTTGGGTAGAGAATGACATCAACAGTATTGCCTTTATTCACAGAATGCAAATTCCTCCCAGTGGACCTGGATCAGGCTATATTGCTTATGATTTCTCAACCGACAATGGTGCTACATGGCTGGTTAATAACCAAGTATATGAAGCACCAACAGCTCTTGACAATGCACGTTATCCTCAAGGATTAATTTATAATCCGGAAGGAAATACTGATCCTGCAAATGCCTTTTTAAATTATTTCGTAGCCGTGCTTGACCAAACAAATGGTGACAGCTGGGGCGGATACGGATGGGGTGGAAATTTCCTTACAACTATTCCTCCTGTTCCAACACAAACAAATATATCATCTCGACCAACTGAAGGAATTTATCAAAATGTTCCTGATGCATTGCATATGACTCCTAACGGAAATACTTTCGTTGTTGAGCCTGCTCTTATTGACGGGCTTTTTGTTAATTACACAGGAGAAATGCTTTTTACAAATGGTGTATTTAATACAGAAATTAATGATTATGAATATACACAGACATTATTTCCAGCACCTATTATTAATGATCCGATAGATTGTACTATTTCCAGTACAAGGATTGCTTTTTCTCCAGACGGACAAACCGGATATTTTGTAATATTATCAAATAATGGAGATAATACCGAAGAATCTTACGGATGTTACTATCCTATTTTATACAAAACGGACGATGGTGGTGAAAACTGGGATGAAGAACCAATTAATGTACAAATAGGTGGCCCTGATGGTTTGGAAGCTGTTCTTAATTATATGAGCGACGAAACACTTGCTCAAATTTATGAACCACCTATTCCTCCTCGCGATGAAATTCCTTTTACTACTGCTTTTGATTTGGATTTTGCTGTTGACGCTTATGGTAATCCTCACATCCTTACAACAGTTGGTATTGGTAGCCAGGAATGGTCAATTTATACCTCTGCAACAGGTGAACCTTGTAATGGTTGGATTGCAATGATTCATATTTACAGTACTGATGATGAAACATGGGAGTGTGATACTCTTTATACTCCTCATACTTTTAGGGGTGAATTCGGTGGTGCTGACGGTATTAGTGAAGATAACCGACCTCAAATTTCAATTACACCTGATGGTAAAAAACTTTTCTTCTCATGGATAGACACAGATCAACCAGATGCTATTGATAATATTTATCCTGATATTTTCTGTGTTGGTTATGATGTTGATCATGACGTTTATACAGAAGAAGATGGTAATTATAAACTTTGGAACGTTACAACCTTGACAGCCGCATGGATGAGTGCATATATGGCAACACAATCGTATTATGTATTCGACAACGGTAATAGCTGGGAAATTCCTTTTGTTTATCAGGAAATGGATATTAATGATCCTGCTGTTGAAGTGCAATATAATTATGTAAAAGATTTTGTTATTACAAGTGAAGATTTCCCAATAGTATCAGACAATCAAACTATTCCTGTTGCTCCGGGATTCCAATTTGTATCAACTCATATTTGCCCTGATAGCCCTGATATGACTGATGTTGTTGCTGAAATCATGAATGACGATCTTCAATATGTAAGAAACTCAACAGGTGCTATGTTACGTAAAATCGGCCCCAATTGGGTTAATGGTATTGGTGATTGGATAGGAACAGAAGGATACCTTATCAAAACAAGTGCAGATGGTGAATTTACCGTAACAGGTTCAATAATTCCGGCAAATACTCCAATTTCACTTTTTGCAGGATTCCAGTTCGTAAGCTATCTACCGGAAACAGAAATAGATGCTCTTGATGCTTTTGCAACTATTATTAGTGATGATCTTCTTTATGTTAGAAACTCAACTGGTGCTATGTTAAGAAAAATCGGTCCTAATTGGGTAAATGGTATTGGTAATTGTATCCCAACCGAAGGTTATCTAATTAAAATGGCAGCTGACGCTGAATTGGTTTACCCAAGTGCCGGTGCCCCGGCAAGTGTTGCTTCTGTTGAAAAAGGTACAGGCCATTTCGTCTTTGAAGGTGGAGACCCATCCGCAAATCTATGGACAATATATATTGGTGGTGCTGACATATCTTATGACGCCGAAGCTCTCGATGCAGGTGATGAAATTGCCGTATT
>JAEINX010000192.1 GCA_016342645.1 Bacteroidales bacterium
TATTTTGCAGGCTTTGAAGATGATGTAAAAAAAGAATTTGCACAAAATATTATGAATTTTTAAATATTGAAGACATGCAATTAGACAACCCTTTAAAATTCGTTGAAATCCACAAAACAAGTATATTAGTCAGTTTAATGGAAAAGAATGGCTATAGTAAAGAAAAGGCAATAACTACCCTCAAACAGATTGAAGACCTTATTAAATTATTAAGTAGGGTTCGAGTTGATGAAACTGATACCGAAATAGCAATAAAAAGATTTTTAACAAATGACTATAATAAAAGTATTAAGAAACCCTTATTTTCATATGTTAGCCTAACCCCAGAACAATATATAATTGCGTACTGGATATTAAAGGCAATTCGTGGGGATGATACATATGTATATGCTAACAATTATTTAGCCATAAAATATAACAGAGAAGTTGGAAGAGAAGTTGGAAATCCTCACTTTTATACTAAAATAATACCAGAGAACAAATTGAAAACAATGCTTGAGATTGAAGGCTTAAAGGATAAAGAAAAGAGTTTAGTAAAAAAGAGAGAAAAAATTCTTGATGATTTTTCTGGAGAGGAAGCTGATAGGCTGCTTAAACAATGTGATATTGAATTAGAGATAGTGAAAAGATATAGTAAATCCCAAAAGGATAAATTATTACTAAGTAAAGATGTAGCGAAAATTGTTTCAAAAAGTGATAAATACGATGAAAAAATATATCAAGGTGATGAAAATGAAAGAAATAAACCAAAACTCATCAAGTCCTCTCCAGAAATTAAACCCGTTTTTAAAATCGAAGTAATTGAAACCATTTATGATATTCTAAAACCGCATTTTCCTAATCAAGAAGATGAGTTATTGGCAATTTTAAAAACAGGAAATTTACCTAACTCAAAATTATGCTTTCATGGTAACGGTAAAACCTTACTGGATTTTTTTAAACAACTAATAAAGGGACAGTTATTAATCATTACTGTACAAAGAGATTTTGAAACATGGATTTCAGATGCATTTGAATTCTTCCATAAAAGGAAGCCAAATAGAATTGTGCCAAAATACGCAAGTAAAGTTATTTCTGGAAATGAAAGAGCCGCTAAAGGAAACCGGCTTATTGATGTAATAAACGAGAACGGCAAATTTAAAATAAAACAACTTGAAATAAGAAACAGAGAACAAAACT
The DNA here is from genome assembly GCA_016342645.1 of Bacteroidales bacterium. Lineage (GTDB taxonomy): Bacteria > Bacteroidota > Bacteroidia > Bacteroidales > JAEINX01 > JAEINX01. The sequence goes on from JAEINX010000192.1 coordinate 1,180, forward strand.
AAATTACTTGTGGGAATACAAGGAGTGAAATAAAAAACCCATTGTAACCCCCCTAAACACCCGTTTAATATTGCAAAATATTTATAAACAAAAATATTTTGTAATGAAAAAAGAAATTAGTTTTAACACTCTCCCCGAAGCTGTAAGCCGGTTGAGTGAACAAATGGAAGACCTCAAAAGGTTATTCCTTGAAAACAAAAAACCTAAATCCGACCAAGACAAACTCCTTACTATTCATGAGGCAGCCGAGTTTTTGAATCTCGCCGTTCCGAGCGTATATTCAATGGTAAGTAAAAGAGAGCTACCGTTTATGAAAAAAACAAAACGGCTCTATTTTTCACGCTTAGAATTGATGGAGTTTATCAGAACCGGGCGTAAAAAGACAAAGGCTGAGATTGAAGCAGAAGCGGATCAGTATCTAATCAAAAAGAAAGGAGACCATAAATGATTGAGGCCTCCACAATTTTTTCAAAAAATCCCTACAAAGATAATCAAATTCAAAAACAATCGCAAATTAATCCACAATTTGATAATCTAAATGACCCCTTGATATTCAAGAGGCATGTAGAGGAGATAACAAAAAAGCCTGAATCAACTCCACATGAAGAAATATTGACACAGCTTATTGATCAAATTATACCTGTGGACTTTGAGGAATTAGTTTTTCCTGACGTTATAAAATTTCGAAACCAATTAAAAGACCTTGAACCTGAGAGTGAAGAAGCAAAAGGAATTAGAAAACGACTTGAAAAAATCAAAATAAATACAAAACATTATCTTGTATTGTCTATTGTAAATGTGCTTAAAGTTGCAAAAAGAAATCACTGGGGGCTTTGTAAGAACCACGACTTTATTTATTTATACAACGGTGCGTTTTGGGCGAATATCGACAAAGAGGCATTCCAGAAGTTTTTAGGTGAGGCAGCTGAAAAAATGAATGTTCCTAAGTATTCAGCAAAATATTACCAATTCAGAGAACATCTTTTCAAACAATTCCTTTCAGAAGCTATTTTGCCTACACCTGAAAGCGACATGGAGATCGTACTGATTAACCTTCAAAACGGGACATTTGAAATAAGCCCACAGGGAACGAAATTACGACCATTTGATCGTTCGGATTTTATTACCTATCAATTACCTTTTGAGTATAATCCAAAGGCAACAGCACCAATATTTGAGAAATATTTAAACAGAGTACTACCAGACAAAGAACTCCAAAGGGTAGTAGGTGAATATCTGGGATATATTTTTATCAAGCATGGCAATAGAATTTTAAAAGAGGAAAAAGCATTAGTGTTATATGGTTCCGGGGCAAATGGTAAGTCTGTATTATATGAAGTAGTGAATGCATTACTTGGAGCAGAAAATTGCAGTTGTTTTTCCTTAGAAGAATTGACTGACAAAAACGGATATTATCGAGCTATGATCGCTAACAAATTGGTAAACTATGCCAGCGAAATTAATGGCAAATTGCAAGTGGATACCTTTAAACGTATGGTTTCAGGTGAAACACTACCAGCAAGGCTACCTTACGGAAATCCAATGCAATTAAAACAATATGCAAAAATGATCTTCAATTGCAATGAACTACCTAAGGATATTGAACATACCAATGCATATTTCAGGCGGTTTTTAATTATACCTTTTGATGTTACGATTCCAGAAAACGAACAGGATAAAAGATTGCATTCAAAGATTATTGAAGAAGAACTTTCAGGAGTATTTAATTGGATTCTTGAAGGACTTAACAGAATATTAGAGCAAAAGCATTTTTCTAATTGTGAAGTAGTGAAAAAAACAATTGAACAATATAAAATGGAAAGCAATAGTGTAGAATTATTTCTCCATGAAAAAGAATACAATGTAAGCCCGACTGATTATGTTTTTATAAAGGACTTATATCCAGAATATAGAAGTTTTTGTTCTGAGGATGGTTTAACCCCGTTTAAAAAAACAAATTTTATTAAACAGTTAAAGGCTTTGGGATTTACTGTGGAAAGGGTTACTAATAATAAGCTGGCCGTATATATTAAAATACATGAAGATAATCTTTAAAAAAAAAGTTTTTTCAATGAGTAATTATAATAATTTTAGTAATCCTTATAGGTACACCTTAGAGAAAGGTAGCAAGAAACATGTTTGCCCGAATTGTGGCGATAAAAGTTTCGTTCGATACGTTGATACGGAATCTGGGAATTATTTACCTGAAAAGTATGGATGTTGTGATCATAAAAACAAATGTATTCCACATTATCACCTTAATCCATACAAAGATGGATATACCAAAATGATCTGGAAGAAGGAAAATAAAATTACTGGAATTACTAAAATTACTTCTC
>JAEINX010000018.1 GCA_016342645.1 Bacteroidales bacterium
AAATTTATTTGTATTTTTGAAATTTTTCAACACCATGCGACAGGTGTGTGCGTACGCTTATGCTGGGCACACACAAAAAATAGATGAAGTTGATAAATACCTACAAAAAATACTATTACAATTAAAATTAGAAAAACCAAAACCGGTAAGTTTAAAAGGAATTTGGAAAAATAAGGGATTTGATAAGATAGTAGATTTAGAAGCAGAGATTAAAAAAAACCGGAATGAAATTAATGATTCTATTCTTAAAAAAGGTATAGAAAAGGACGCCATCTATGTATGAAAAAGAATTAGTCCTATATATTAAATCATATATTAGAAAGGAGTTAAAAAATGCAATCAATAACGATAAATATAAATAATGATAAATTACTTGAAAAAGTCACCTGGCTTCTGGAACATTTTAAAAAAGATGGTTTAGAAATTGTATCAAAAGATGATTTGGATGATTTAAAATTATTAAAAGCCACAAGAAATGAAGATTCTATCCCATTTGAAAATTATCTAAGAAATGAGGATTAATATTCGGAAAAGCGCAATCAAAGATTTTAAAAAAATTGGCCATGATGATAAAGAGGTAATTCATTTAAAAATTTTAGAATTGAAAAAATTTCCTAATATCTCAAATGTAAAAAAGTTGACAAACTTTGAACCGGCATACCGTCTTAGAATAGGTGATTATAGAATTCTATTGGATGTTTCAGAGGACACAATTGAGATTGGTAGAGTCTTACATCGAAAAGACAGTTACAAATAAAAAATAAAATATGATAGTTGGTTTTTTTTATCTTTTCTTTGTGAATCTTTCGGGAGACAAAATAACGCAAAATATTTTGTATTAATCATTTCATCAATATGAAAACATTTTACGAATTACGTTTTTTCTTGCTTACTAAGAATATATTATATACCTTTGCTAAAATAAAATTGTAATTTATCTGTAAAATTAATGACTCGTTCAGAAATTCTTAAAATTCTTAAAAAATACAAAAATGAAAATGCTGAAAAGTATGGTATTAATAATATAGGATTATTTGGTTCATATTCAAAAGATGAAGGAAGACATGAGAGTGATATTGATATTATAATTGAAACTACTGAACCAGATCTTTTTAAACTGGTGCATATCAAAGATGAATTGGAAAAATTACTCCATAAAACAATTGATATTGTGAGAAATCGTGAGAAAATGAATCCATACTTAAAAAAACATATAGAAAAAGACGCAATCTATGTATGATAAGGAATTGGTACAGGACATATTATATCAAATATTAGACGCTACTCAAAAAGTAATCACTCGTTTCATACCTATAAAAACAGTTGAAGATTTTGCGAATTCACCGGAAGGCATGGAGAAATTAGATTCCATTTGTATGCAGTTAATTACAATTGGAGAAAGTTTAAAGAATATTGATAAAATCACAAATAAAACTCTTTTAATGAAATATCCTGAAATAGATTGGAAGGGTGCAAAAGGTTTAAGAGATATTATTACTCATCAATACTTTGATATTGATGCTGAAGAAATTTTCTGGGTATGTAAAAATCATATCCCTTCCCTATCTGAAACAATAAAGAAAATTATAAATGAAGGGTGAAAATAATATTTTTATAAACAAATAATTATATAAAGCACAAGGAGTTATCATGGATTCTGCAGCGATAAAGAAAATGGAACTAATAAATAAAATCACAGAACTACCTGAACAAAAAATAGATGAAGTTGATAACTATCTGCAAAAATCACTCTTACAAATAAATTTACTATTTTTTCCAAAACTTCAAAAAGCCCATTTTTTTCAATAGTTAAATATTTCTTAATATAGAAAGATTTTAATCCAATTGTCATTTATGGCTTTCACGGCTATTAAATCAAATTATCTTATTTTTGCCTCTCAATGAATAAGCAAACAAAAGAGAAAAAAAAAGCAATAATTTTTGGTGCCGGCCCGGCCGGGCTTACGGCGGCTTATGAATTGTTTCAGAAATCTGACGTAAAACCAATAATTTACGAGATGTCTGACGATACTGGCGGAATTAGTAAAACCGTTAATTATAAAGGAAATCGTATTGATATTGGCGGGCATCGGTTTTTCTCAAAATCAAAAATCGTTATGGATTGGTGGCTTAAGATTTTGCCGATTCAGAATGAAAATAATGGCAACACCTCTTCAAAGTTTATGCTTATTCGGCAGCGATTGTCTCGTATATTTTATTTACGTAAATTTTTTAATTATCCGATTTCCTTAAATTTAAATACTTTAAAAAACCTTGGAGTAATTCGGATCATTAAAATCGGGTATAGTTATTTATTAATCAAAATTTTTCCTCTGAAAAATGAAAAATCTCTTGAAGATTTTTTTATTAACCGCTTTGGAAAAGAGCTTTACATAACTTTTTTTAAAGATTATACCGAAAAAGTTTGGGGAATTCCATGTGAAAATATCAAAGCGGAATGGGGAGCACAGCGAATAAAAGGTTTGTCGGTGAGCAAAACCATTTCTCACGCCATTAAAAATATTTTTTTTAAAAATCGTTCGATAGATCAAAAAAATACCGAAACCAGCCTGATTGAACAATATCTTTATCCAAAGTTCGGGCCAGGGCAATTATGGGAAGAAGTAGCAAACCAAATTTTGGAAAAAGGTGGCGAGATTCATAAAAATCAAAAAATTGTCGGGGTAAATTTAATTGAAAACAAAATCAAAAATATTATTGTTGAAAACCAATTATCCGGAGAAAAACAGGAAATAAATGGAGATTATTTTATTTCTTCAATGCCCGTAAAAGATTTGGTGTCTTCAATCAAAAACCCAATTCCCGAAGATGTTCGCAAGGTTTCAAACGGATTGATTTATCGTGACTTTATTACGGTTGGCCTTTTGTTGAAAAAAATGAAAATCAAAAATAACACCAAAATCCAAACTAAAAACAACTTAATACCTGACACTTGGATTTATATACAGGAAAGAGATGTGAAAATCGGGAGGCTTCAAGTTTTTAATAATTGGAGTCCTTTTATGGTAAAAAATCCCGAGCAGGTTTGGATCGGCCTTGAATATTTTTGCAACGAAGGCGATGAACTTTGGAGTAAACCTGACAAAGATTTCCTGAATTTTGCAATTTATGAAATGTGTAAAATTGATATGATTGAGAAAAAAGATGTTTTGGACGGAATTGTAATCAGAATGCCAAAGACTTATCCGGCATATTTCGGTTCGTATGATAATTTTGACACAATCAGTAATTTTACAGATACTATTGAAAATCTTTTTCTTGTCGGACGAAACGGTATGCACCGCTACAACAACATGGACCATTCAATGCTTACTGCCATGACTGCCGTGGAAAATATAATTAATAACATTAAAACAAAAAATAACATTTGGTCGGTAAATACTGAAAAAGAATATCATGAATCAAAATAACCAATTCATTTCTCTGATTTGTACTCTTGTTTCTACCTTAGTTGTTGGTTTGGTTTTTTATTTCACCGATTATGTTTCAAATGAGGGTTTTAATCCTTCCGATGATGGAGTTGTTTTAGCTCAATCATATAGAATTATCAATGGTGAAATCCCTCATAAAGACTTCATTTCAATTAGGCCTGTATTTTCCGGCGTTCTGCACACAATTAATTTTGCAAGCCCGCTTCCATTAATCATTAGCGGTCGGATTTCCGTTCTTTTTCAATTTTTTATCTTCTCTTTTATTTGGGTATTTATTTTGTTAAAGCACTTTTTTACTCTAAAATCGAAATCTAAATACGCTATAATTTTCTCCATCACAGGAATTTCTGTTTTTGTATTAAATGTAAACACCTATCATCTTTATCCTTGGACAACAATTGATGGAGTATTTTTTTCACTGATCGGATTTTCATTTTTAATTAAATTATTCTCATTGAAAATCTCCTCTTCAAAAAAGGATTTTTATATCACAATTGCTTTGTTTTTATTTTCAATAGCTGCTTTATGTAAACAGAATTTCATTTTTCTCACGGCATTTATTTTTCTCTTCATCATTTATTTTTATATAAAAGAAAAACGTTTAAGAGTTTTGCCGATAGTGATGATTGCAGGCGGTTTACCATTTGCTATTTACTTGATAATGTTGATTTCAACCGGTTCGTTTCAATATTTTATCCAACAAATGACCGGACGAACCGAATTTTTTGAAACAGGAATACTTCGATATGTTAAATCTTTCTTGAAAGTTAGATTTCTGCCATTGAATTTCATTGTTTTATTTTTCTTTTTCTTTGCTTTTCTTGATAGAATTAAACCAAATTTTATTTCAAAAAAGAACTTACTCCCGTATTTTTCATCTGAAAAGAAAAGTATTTGGCAAATTGCAATTCTGCTTTACTTTTTAATGACAATTTATGCAGCCTTTAGAATATTCTTAGGTAATGATTATCTTTCAATTACACATGAGGCTTTTTGGATTCTTTTGATTTTATTTGTAATGGTAATTTATATTAAAGCTTGTACTAAAACCCAAGCTGCAATAATTATTTTTACGATAATTCTTTCGTGGGTTACTTCTATTTCCTTAGGTGCAAATTTCCCCGGATATGTTTTCGGAATTCTTATTTCATTGAATTTCATCTTAATAAATCAAATTAATAATAAATTACAACTTTTTGTATTTTCGATTTCTCAGAAAAAAGTTTTGCCTTGTTACTTTGCTGTTTTGGTTTCATTATTATTTATGATCTCAATTTTAGGCCAGAGAAACACTAACTACCGCGAGCTTCCAGCTTCAAATCTGACAGAAAACTTAGGTGAGCTTTTTCCCGAATTTGGTAATTTAAAAACAAACCCTGCAACTTTTAACTATTATTCTGATTTCAAAAAGCTTTATGATTCGAATCCTAAAATGAAAGGGCATTTTGTTTTATTACCAAATAATGCTGCAATTTATCCTTTATTTGATAGCCCAAATCCATTTCCTTTAGATTGGATGCAAAAAGATGAATATGTCGGTACAGAGGAGCATTTGTACGAAGAACTTGAAAAGATTCTTGAAAACGAAAAAGTTTATATTTTGATAGATAAATTCAATTCAAAACAAATGGCTTCAGAAATAATTGAAATGAATTACGAAGATTATTCTTATATGAAAATCATTAAAGAAAAATGCAGAAAAGTGCAAACCGGAAGTGAATTTTTTGATGTTTATTTGTCGGGGAAATAGTAAACTTGGATACTTATTCCTTATTTTTCTTGACTTTTAGGGATTATATTCCCTAAATATTATTACTTTTGGGGAATTACAACTTACAACAAGGATTATTTTTGAAATTTTAAGCTAAATTATTAAACCTTAATTTTAATAGCTGCTATACAAAAAATAACACCCCAATAAAAACAACTATTAAAATAAAAGATAATAAAATATATTGAAAAATTGGAATATACTGTCCGGGTTTTATTTTCAATTTAAAATTTGCATAAAAAACTAAAATAATTTTTTCGACTGAATAAGCCGCCAGAGTTCCAAAAGCTACACCCACAATTCCAAAAGGTTTTATCAATAACAAGCTTACGGAAACATTTACAATAATCTCAATTAAAGAACTTATCATCATAATTTTTGTGTTCTTATGCCCTATTATAATTGTTTGTGGAAAAATGAAACGGGTAATTATTAATAAAACGTAAACATTAAAAATATCAGCACTTTCGGAAAAATCTTTGTTAAAAACTATTGGATAAAAATAATGGCTTGTTATTATTAAAATTATTGAAATAGGGAAAAAATAATAAATTAACTTTAGTGAATTTCTTTTAATTTTTCCAAGAATAATGCCGATTTCTAAATCTTTTGAAAATTCAGGAATCATAGAATTGCTAAATGCGTTTGCCAAAATTAAAAACAATGGAAACTCTTTTGCTCCAAACCGAAAAATAGCAAATGTTGCCGAATCGAAATAATTTGAAATTATCAGGCCGTCTATGTACTCACCTGATCCACTTAATAAACTACTGAATATTAACGGATAGCCTAATGATATGTGATTTTTAATATAAGAAAACGAAACTTTTATTACCGAATACTTGATCAAAAGTCTGATCAACCACAAAAATCTTAAAATTGCAATTACAACTAATCCATAAATAGAATTAATTAACGCGTATCCAAATAAAACCGGAAGTACAACAAGTAAAAGTTGAAGCGAATAAGAAATTAATCCATAAAGAACTATATTCTTTGGTTTGTTTTTTAAAAGAAAAATATATTCGATTAAATAGCTTGGGCTTATCAATAAAATATACCAAGAAAATAATTTATATAGATCTGTTTCGCCTGAAAGATTAAGGTAGTTGCAAATATTGCCTGTAAAAACTCTGATTACAATGAAGGCCAATAAACTAAAAAAGAGCATCAGCAGAAAAGCATTGAATAATTCAGGAGACTTTTTGCCTTTTTCAGGTTCCTTATAAACAACAAGCAGAGATTGAACTAAGCCTGAAATCCAAAAAAAGCTTAGCGCACTGGCCAAAAATATTAATGATTCGTAAAAACCTATTTCGCTTGTTGTAAGGCTTGTTTTTGTAAACAAAATGCCAATAAGCAAAAGAATTGCATACCTAAACAATTGGAAAAATTGCAATCCGGAAGTATTATTTATTTGTTTTGAGATTTTCAAGCTTTGGTTTTATCAAATAACAGATTATTAAGTAATTTTATTGCATTTTGTAATCTTTCATCTCCTTTTCCCGATACTATTCCAAAACAGCAATTTCTTTTTTCAAGCTCCTGTTTATATAAATCAAAAAAATATTGCCTCAAATTCGGATGTTCTCGTTGCGGATCAGCTTCCCAATCAAGGTCAATATCGCAGAGCAAATATAAATCGTATTTATGATTTTCAATATTATCAAGTATCCATTTTGGGCAAACTCCAAACTTATGCTCGCTCCAGATTTTTGTAACTATGAGTTCGGTATCACAAAACAACAATTCTTTTGCTTTTTCAGCCAATTTGTTCTCATTAGAAAGCTGGTGTTTAGCAATTTTAATAATGTCATCAAGATTATATGGCCGTTTTAGATCATCAATATATTTACGAGCATATTCTTCAACACAGTAAGTGTTAAAATGTTTTGCCAACTGAAGGCACAAACATGATTTTCCGGTTGATTCCGGTCCGGTGATGGCAATTCGTTTAAGCAATTTGCTGACTTTCTTCAAGTTTTCGTTTCCATTCAATATAACCCATTATTGCAATAATTAAAAATATCGTAAATTGAAAACTCGTAAAAACCAATCCTTTGTAAAAATACAATGGGATTGAAATCAGATCACCAATAATCCATGCAATCCAGTTTTCGACTTTTTTTATGGCCATCAGCCACATCCCAACAATGAAAACAGCCGTTGTAAAAGAATCAACCCACGGCACATTGCTGTCGGTGTGATTTCTTAAAAAATAACTTAATACGATGAAAAAGAAAACAAACATAATTAAACTAATAATATGCTGCTTGCGAGTACATTTTGAGATAGGCGGAGGCTTTTTCGATTCATCTTTTCTCGACCAAACATACCAACCGTAAATGCTCATAACAAAATACACGAAATTAATCCCCATATCAGCATATAATTTCGCAAAGAAACAAATATAAACATAAATTATAACGCTTACAATTCCTGTTGGGAAAACCCAAATATTCTCTTTCTTTGCATACCAAACACTTAATAACCCGAATATTACAGCAATTATCTCTAATAAGGAAGTATCAAGAATGTTTTGGTAGAATATTTCAAAAAATTGAGAAAAATCCATTAAGAAACGTTCAAATCTGCATTAATAATTTTTATAACAAAAACCGAATGAGGCACCTCGAATGATTTATGAATTTCATTGGTCAGAATTTTCATTAGTTCGAAATATTCGCCAAAAATATGAGTACTGATTCCGCTTGTTTTAACAATCAGGTTTTCATATTCGTTCAAGCGATCAATAAATTTTTTTATCGGTGGAATAAATTCCTCTTTTAAAGGATAGTAACTTATTTCAACAGATGTTTTCATAATAAATATATTTTTGATTTTTCGACAAATTTACAATAAATATTATTGTTGCGAACTGCATAAAATCAAATCTGCAAGACATTAAAATTATTTATGTTTGCAGAAAAATTAACCGATTAAATTAAAAATCAAAATTGTAAAACCTAAAATCTTAATTCTAAATCCCCTTATGTATTTTCCATTAGAATATGATGAACCTGTTTTTCGCCCACCAAGCGAGGCCTACTCCTTGATTCTTCAACTAACTTTGGGTTGTTCGTGGAATCGTTGTGCTTTTTGCGAAATGTATTCATCGAAAAAATTTAAAGTCAGAAAAGAAGAAGATATTATTAAAGAAATAAAAGAAGTTGCTTCAATATCAACTGATATAAAAAAAGTATTTCTTGCTGATGGAAATGCCATGGTTCTTTCAACAGCAAAACTTCTTAGAATAATCAATGAAATTAACAAAGCGTTTCCCCGAGTAACAAGAATTTCGGCTTATGCTTTACCAAAAGACATTAACTCAAAAACCGATGACGAACTTAAACAACTTTCGGAAGCAGGTTTAAAATTGCTTTATGTTGGAGTTGAGTCGGGCGATGACGAATTATTAAAGCTTATCAACAAAGGAGAAACATTCAATTCGACAGTTGATGGTTTGCAAAAAGCCCGTAAAGCCGGTATAAAATTATCAGTTATGATTTTGAACGGTTTAGGTGGAAAGAACTATAGTGCTCAACATGCAGAAAATTCGGCAAAGGCAATAAATTTAATCCAACCTGAATTCTTATCGACTCTGGTTTTAAGTTTTCCTTACGGAGAAGATCATTTTAAAAAGCGTTTTAAAGGCGATTTCAAAGCATTGTCAACGCTTGAATTGATTGAAGAAATGAAAATTTTTATTGAAAACTTGGAACTTGAAAATTCTGTTTTCAGAAGCGACCATGCCTCCAATTACCTTGTTTTAAAAGGAAACTTAAATCGTGATAAGCAAAAGTTTTTAGATAATATTAATAGTGTTTTACAATCGCCGGAAAATGCTTTGCTTAGACCAGAGTGGGCAAGAGGGCTTTAGGAATTTTTGATTGATGATTGGGAGATTTGAAAATATGGGAAAGAAAGGAAATATAGGAAAAAAAATCATTTTCCATTATACCATTATATCCTCTATACCTTAACCTCAAATATCTATAAAATTTAGAAACTGACTATTTGCACCATGGGTTTTTCAACTATTGTTAATCAAATAATTATTTTAGCAATTCTAACTCTTTGCGGAACCATTGCTTATAGATTGAAAATTCTTCAGGATTCGGCTAAAAATGTTATTGAAAAGCTGGTTTTTTATATCACTTTACCCTTGTTGATTGTTACGAAACTTTCGAGTCTTGATTTTACTGTTGAGATTCTCAGAAACGGAGGAATAGTTATCATCAGCACTTACCTTATTCTGTTTATTCAGGTTTTAGTAGGAAAAATTTCTGCAAAATTGTTAATGCTAAGAAAGCAACAAGCAGTGATTCACAGCCTACACAGCATGATGGGGAATATTGTTTTTCTGGGTTTTCCATTGCTCGATACTTTGTTTCCGGGAGGTGAAGCAATTTTATATGCGGCTTTATATCAATTAGTCGTAAATACGGTAATGTGGAGTTATGGAGTTTATCATTTGAATCCAAATACAAAAGAAAAAGGATTGAGTAATCTGAAAAAACTCATTAACCCAAATACAATTGCATTATGTATAGGGCTATTAATGATGATACTGAGAATTCGTTTCCCCCAACTTCTTCAGGTATCTTTGGGTGGTCTTGGAAGCACAACTCTTTATCTTGCTATGATTTATATTGGCATTTTATTGGCACAAACCAAAATCCGTGAAATGATAAAATCACCCTCTGTTTATGTTCTTTCATTTAATAAACTGTTTCTTTTACCGGTAGTTTTTATTTTCCTGTTTAAATTTGTTTTTCAAGTTTTAAACTTGGAAATAAATGCTATTGCTTTTTCTGTCCTTATTCTCGAATCTGCGATGCCCTGCATGGTTATTTTAGTGCTTTTGGCAAAAAGATATGGTGGTGACGATAAACTCGCTATGAAAAACTTTTTTGTTTCCACGATTATCAGCCTGCTGAGTTTGCCGTTTGTATTATATATGCTGGAAATTTTTGGAATTTAAAAAAATTCGGACATGGCCCAATTGCAGAATGAATTTTGGCAATGGCAAAGAATTCAGTAACTTTATTAGAAACACGTCGGACTATAATGCAGTGGCAGTTTTATTTATTTAAGTTGTCAGTAAAGTAAAAATCCTCTTTCAATGAAGCATTGATATGTTTCTATAAGATAAATAATTCTTTCGATGAAGCAAAATAATCTTTTGATGAGATAAATAACTCTTTCGATAAAATAAAAATATCATTCAATGTGATAAAGAAGTCTTTCGATATAGTAAAATAGTGTTTCGATGGGTCAAAAGGTTAAATTTTACTTCATCGAAAAGAATAAACGAGCAATCGAAAGGCCTCGATTTATCATCGAAAAGTCTCGATGGATCATTTAAAGGCCTCAATGAATCATTGAAAGATTTTTATGGATCACCGAAAGGCCTCGATGGATCACCGAATGGTCTCAATAGGTCTTCGAATGGCCTCAACGGATCATCGAAAGGCTTCAATGGATCATCGAAAAATTTTACCGGAATATTGATTGGTATCAATTAGTCATTAAAAGAAAATTCATTGTAAACCTATTTCAGGATAAGACCATTATTTCCCTTATTCCATTATTCCCTTTATTCCCCATATTTCAAAAATTCCCTACTTTAATAATAATAATAATAATTACTACCTTTGCCGCCTAATAATACAAATGAGTAGTAATAATAAATTATTTGATTTAGAATATGTTAAAACCCGATTATATATTTGAATGCAGCTGGGAAATATGCAACAAAATTGGTGGAATTTACACAGTTTTATCAACGAAAGCCAAGAGTATTAAAAGCGGCTTTGATGGTAAATATATACTTATTGGCCCCGATGTATGGAAAGAAACCGGCGAAAATCCCGATTTCCTCGAAGACAAATCCCTTTTGAAATGCTGGAAAGAAAAAGCAGAAAATGAAGGCTTAAAACTAAGAACCGGCCGTTGGAATATTGCCGGAAAACCTATTGTGGTTCTGGTTGACTTTACACCTTATTTTTCTCAAAAGAATCAAATATTTACTTTATTCTGGGAAAAATTCAAACTTGATTCGATAACAGGCCAATGGGATTATATTGAGCCTGCTTTATTTGGCTATGCAGCAGCAAAAACCATCGAAAGTTTTTATAATTATTTTTGTTCGGCTAAGGATAAGATAATCGCTCATTTCCATGAGTGGATGACAGGTACAGGTGTTTTGTATTTAGAATTAAATGTCCCCCAGGTTGGAACTGCTTTTACAACCCATGCTACTGTAATGGGGCGGTCAATTGCCGGAAACGGGCTTCCACTTTATAAAGATATGAAGAAGTTTGATGTCGGCCTGTTGGCTGATCGCTTTGGTGTAAAAGCTAAGCATTCGCTCGAAAAATTATCGGCAGATTTATCCGATTCTTTCACAACTGTCAGTTCAATAACTGCCGAAGAATGCCATTATTTCTTAAATAAAAAACCCGACATAATTACTCCTAACGGTTTTGAAGATTCATTTGTCCCCAATGAAAATGATTTTGAAAATAAAAGAACAATAGCACGAAAAAAATTAATTCAGGTCTCCGAGGCCTTATTTAATCAGAAAGTTTCGGAAGACACTTTATTTGTTTTAAATAGCGGACGATACGAATTTAAAAATAAAGGCATCGACCTGTATTTGAATGCTCTCGGAAATTTGAATTCAAATAAAAAACCTGATAGAGACATAATCGCTTTTATTTGCGTTCCGGCCGGAAATTTTGGGCCTGATAATAATTTATTGGAGCGAATAAAAAAAATTGATTATTCAAATCCGGTTTCTAATCAATATCTTACACACAGATTAATTTATGCTGAAAACGATCCCGTTTTGGAATACATCAAAAAAAACAATCTGAATAATTCACCTGAAGATAATGTAAAAATCATATTTGTTCCGGCTTATCTTAATGGTAATGACGGTGTTTTCAATCTTGAGTATTATAAACTTTTAATTGGCTTTGACATTAGCGTTTTTCCATCGTATTACGAACCATGGGGTTATACTCCTCTCGAAAGCATTGCTTTTCACATTCCTACTGTTACAACCACGCTTGCAGGTTTTGGTAAATGGGTTAATGAAAAATTCCAACAAAAATACAATGGAGTTGAAATTATAAACCGAAGCGATGATAATGATGATTTTGTTGTAAACAATATTTCTGAAAGGATTTGGAATTTCTCAAATATCAAAGGAAAAAACATTGAAAATGCACAAAATGAAGCTTTTGATATTTCAAGAACAGCTCTTTGGGAAAATCTTATCAATAATTATTGGAATGCTTATTCAATTGCTTTACTGAAAGTACAAGAGCGTTCCGAATTATTTAAAAACAAACAATTGCAATATAATCTAAAAATATATAAGCCTAGCGAACAAGAAAATCCGGTTTGGAAAAAAGTTCTTGTAAAACCAAATATTCCCGAAAAATTCTCAGGATTACATAAACTGTCGAAAAATCTGTGGTGGTCATGGAATTTTGAAGCAATTGATTTATTTAAAATGATCGATCCAAAACTTTGGGAAGAACTTGACCATAATCCAATTAGTCTTCTCGAAGAATTATCTGCTGCAAAATTTGACGAACTAAATATGAACACTGTTTTTCTTGAAAATTACGAAAAAGTATTATCTGATTTCAATAAATATTTAAGCCAAAAACCAAAAGAAACAGAAACTTCGATAGCATATTTTAGTATGGAATTTGGCCTCCACGAAACATTGAAAATTTATTCAGGAGGCTTAGGTGTTCTGGCCGGCGATTATTTGAAAGAAGCAAGCGATTCAAACAAAAACATTACAGGTATCGGGCTTTTATATCGTTATGGATATTTCAGTCAAAAATTAAGAACAGACGGCGACCAGATTGCAAACTATTTTCCTCAAAAATTTACCCACATTCCAATTCAAGCTGTTAGAGATAATGAAAATAATTGGATTATAATTGAAGTGGCATTACCCGGCCGAACGGTTTTTGCAAAAGTTTGGAAAGTTGAAGTTGGAAGAGTTAAACTGTTTTTATTGGATACTGATATTAATGACAACTCGCAATCCGATAGGTTTATAACTCATCAATTATACGGTGGTGATAATGAAAATCGGTTTAAACAAGAATTGCTTCTCGGGGTTGGTGGAATACGGCTGTTGGAAAAAATTAATCTTGAACCGCAGCTTTTTCATTGTAACGAGGGCCATGCCGCTTTTATAGGCATGGAACGACTAAGAACTTTTGTGCAGTTTAAAAACCTACCATTCGAACAAGCTATTGAAATTGTCAGAGCTTCTACACTTTACACAACTCACACACCTGTTCCTGCCGGCCACGATATTTTTAGCGAAGACCTCCTCAGAACTTATATTCCTCACTATGCCGACCGCTTGAACCTTAGCTGGAAAGAATTTATGGGTTTGGGAAGAGTTAACGAAAACGATGAAACCGAGAATTTTTCAATGAGTAATCTCGCAGCTCATTTATCGCAGGAAATCAATGGCGTAAGCCGAATTCATGGCGATGTTTCTAAAGAATTATTTAAAGATCATTATAAAGGTTATTTTCCTGAGGAAACTCATATTGATTATGTTACAAATGGAGTTCATTATCCTACCTGGACGGCAGAAGATTTGCAGATTTTATATGAAAATGAATTTGGAACTGATTTTTTAAACGATCAATCAAATCCTGTTCATTGGGAAAAAATTCAAAATGTTGCCGATGAAAAAATTTATAATATCAAAAGGAAACTGAAAAATAATTTAAAAGAGTTTTTAGAACTAAAACTTCTTGATGACATGACCTCTCGTCAGGAAGATCCAAAAACCATTTTAAATACTATTTCTTCATTAAAAACCGAAGCCTTAACAATTGGTTTCGCCAGACGTTTTGCCACTTATAAAAGAGCACATTTAATTTTTAATAATATCGAAAGATTAAAGAAAATTGTAAATGGAAATAAACCTGTTCGATTTATTTTCGCAGGTAAAGCTCACCCAAAAGATATTGAAGGCCAGAATTTGATCAAATATATAATTGAAATTTCGCGTTTACCGGAATTTATCGGAAAAATTATTTTTCTTGAAAATTATAATATGGATATTGCCAAACGCCTCATTCAGGGAGTTGACATCTGGTTAAACACTCCAACACGGCCTTTTGAAGCATCGGGAACAAGCGGAGAAAAAGCTGTAATGAACGGAGTTGTAAATCTTAGTGTTTTAGATGGCTGGTGGGCCGAAGGATACCGCAAAAATGCCGGATGGGCAATTAAAGAAGAAAGGACTTATGATGACCAAAAATTTCAGAATGAACTTGATTCCGAAACTATTTATAATATTCTTGAAAATGAAATTATTCCGATTTATTACAAAACCAACGAAAACAATATTCCTTACGAATGGATTTCTTATATAAAAAATACAATTTCAAAAGTTGCACCTCATTTCACAATGAAACGCATGCTGGATGATTATTATGAAAAGTTTTATAATAAGATGAGTAAAAGATCATTACTGTTGCAAGCTAATGATTTTGAAATAGCAGGTGAAATTGCCGATTGGAAAAAGAAAATTAAAAATAGTTGGAAAAACATAAAAGTAGTTTCGCTTGCACTTCCCGATTCCACTATAAGGCCTCTCGTTTCCGGTGAAATTTTTAAAGCGGAAATAATTTTGGATTTATCTGATATTAATGCCCATGATATTGGAGTTGAAGTACTTTTCGGCCAAAAAGAAAACGATAGGGTTGAGAAAATTATGTTTTCAAAGGAGTTAGTTTTATCGGAATCGGATGAGAATATTGGAAAATATGATTGTAATTTTGAAATTCTTAAACCCGGTGTTTTTGATTACGTATTTCGAATATTTCCGAAAAATAAATTTCTACCTCATCGTCAGGATTTTTGTTTGGTAAAATGGGCTTAATGAATTAAAAAAAAAACCTCCCGCAGATTACGCAGATTAACGCAGAAAAATCACTGATAATCTGCATAATCTGCGGGAAACAAAAACAAAAAAATGAAAAATAAAATTGAATGTAATTGGAAAGAAAAAATGGCTTTTGAAGCTATTGTAAATGATCATAAAATAATGATTGATGCCAATGAAAGCGTTGGTGGTGAAAATAAAGGCCCTCGTCCGAAACCATTGATGTTGGTTTCATTAGCCGGTTGTACAGGAATGGATGTGGTTTCAATTTTAAAAAAAATGCGTGTTGATTTTGACGATTTTAGTGTTTCTGTCGAAGGCGAATTAACCGATGAACATCCAAAGTATTATAAAAACATTAATGTAGTTTATAAATTCAAAGGCAAAAACCTGCCAAAAGAAAAATTGGAGAAAGCAGTTAGTTTGT
This sequence comes from Bacteroidales bacterium, assembly GCA_016342645.1. Classification (GTDB taxonomy): domain Bacteria; phylum Bacteroidota; class Bacteroidia; order Bacteroidales; family JAEINX01; genus JAEINX01. The sequence continues at coordinate 15,594 of JAEINX010000018.1, forward strand.
CAAAAGAGAGGTACTGCGGTGTAAGTGTAATGCTGGCAAAAGCTACTGAAATCACTTATGAGATAATTGTTGAGGAGTAGTGGAGTATTGGAATGGTGTAATGATGGATTTCTGTCAAACCTAAGACCATTATTGACTGATAATTTCACATAATTCACTTAATATCATTGCTGTTGCCCCCCAAATGATTTTCTCGTCAATATTGAAGCAAGGGGCGTTAATTGTTAATTTATTGAATACTCTAATTTCTTTATAAGCAATATTTTTTTCATCAAGAAAGTGGGAGAATTCTATTTCAAGAATTTCTTCTACTTCCTTATTATCAGGACAAAAATCCGGTTTTACATTTGAAATACCAATCACCGGTAATACCAAAAAATTACTCGGAGGAATATAAAGCTTGCTTATTGAACCAAGAATTTTTACTTTCGAAATATCAATTCCAACCTCTTCTTTCGCTTCACGCAATGCCGTATTAATTAAAGATTTGTCGAAATCTTCAAATCTTCCGCCCGGAAATGAAATTTGCCCGCTGTGAACGCCTTCATACTCCTGTCTTTGAATAAAAACCGTGTAAACCGAATTTCTATAAGGATAAAAGAGAATAAGAACAGCTCCTTTTTTTGCCCCATTATGTTTGGCTTTCAATTCCGATTCAATTGAACGCTCAGATGAAGTCATCTTTAATTGCGCTTCAAAACCCGGCAATGGTTTAGTTAATTGCTGTTTTAATTCGTTTACAAAATCATTGAATTTTTTCATGAATGAAAATTTCTGCAAATTTCATAATTTTGCATAAAATACTTAAAATTTTATTTTAATTTATTTAACTTTGTTACAATTTAGTTGATTAGAAACATGAAAAAAGAAAAAACAATTCCATTTAACAAAAATCGGGAATTAGTTGAAGACATCAAAAAGATTGTTCTTTATAACGACGACTTTAACACTTTTGATTTTGTGATTGACACTTTGGTTGAAGTTTGTAATCATAATGTAAATCAGGCCGAACAATGTGCATTTATTGTTCATTATAAAGGAAAATGTTCGGTTAAAAGAGGCTCCTTTAATAAATTAAAACCTTTGAAAGAAGAAATGTTAAGAAGAAGCTTAACTGTTTCTATTGAATAAAACTTTTTTGAAGCCGATATAAAAAGCCACAGTTTCACAGATTACAAAAAATTAATTTCTATTTCTGATTACATGGACAAGTCACGGTGTGAATAACTTAACAAACCTTAAGTTGTAATAATTACATTTACACTTTTAAATAATAATTCACACCGTGACTATCATTGACACTCAATAAACAAAAAAAAAGTAAAAATGAAAAAAATAGTAATTATTTTTATATTTTCCTTGGAAATATCAAAAATATTGATTTAACTTTGTACTGTCTGTCGATAAAATACAATAAAGGCGGGTATTATCAAGAGAATAGAAATTATTTAATCAGACAGGCAAAATTTTGAGTAGAAACATATAAAATAATGTATAGTTTCAAATTTTAGAAAACCATGAAAAAAACAATTTTACTTTTAATTTTATGCTACCTGCTTGGCAACATTACACAAGCCCAAATAGTAAGAGGAGCTGTACCATGTGAAATCTACCTCGCTCATGATTGGTATCTTGAAAACGGAATTATACATAAAGGTATTTTCCACTCCACTGATAACGGTGAAAACATTACTTTACAATATGAAGCAACAGACCCTCCTACAGGGGGAGCAATTGGAATTGGCCGTGTTCTTGGCGATGCTACCCCCGGTTCTCTATACAACTATAATGATCATGAACTTTGGGTTAGCTTAGATTATGGAGCGAATTGGGAATACAAAGAATATTATTCTTATGCCTCTTATGCAACTGGGTTTTATAATGGCGAAATTTACAGACGAAGTAATTATAACTTATATAGAAGTGAAAATTATGGAGAAAATTTTGATTTAATTGTAGAATCCTTAACAGAGCCTTTATCTGATGTTGGCAATCAAGAAGGCGAACTATTTGGATTTACAGGATTATCTGGTGTTGGTTTTAATCTTTATCATAGTATTGATTATGGACAAAATTTTTCAACAATCCTAATTGACAGTTCAATTGCCTATTGGGCACCCAGTGGCTTATACCCAAAAATTTCCAGAGGTACTGAACCCGGTGAATTATATCTCGTTTCCTGGTGGCCCGATTATCATTATAAAATATTCCATAGCGTAGATACAGGCTATACATGGACGGAAAAGTTTGAATCGGAGTATATAAATATTTTTTATTGGTCTTTGTCATTCACAGCAGGACGACAACAAGGTTCATTTTATGTTTCACGGATAACTTATGACTATGCAACACAGTATTCCTTAGTATATATTGATTATAGTTCTGATTATGGAGAAACTTTCACTACTTTTTTCCATGGTCCACCATCACCACAACCAAGTAATTACCCTGAGAATTTCTCGGCACATAATATAGAGCTGGAATGGAATGATCCTGTAAACGGGATTTTACCACATGCCAATTTGGTTCTTATGAGTGATATAAGCTTTGAGGCTATTGAAATACCAGTTGATAATGTTGCTGTACCCGATAGTGATATTGCAAAAAATATACCCTACGGAGAAGAAAAATGCCTTTTTACAAACTTAATACCGGCAACAGTTTATTATTTTAAAATATTTCCTTATACCGTTAGCGGTGGGGAAATAAATTATAAAACCGATGAAGGAGGAATACAAACAATGAAAATGACAAAGGAATGAGAAATAATTTTTTGGCAAGTCACGGTGTGAATAACTTAACAAACCTTAAGTTGTAATAATTACATTTACACTTTTAAATAATAATTCACACCGTGACTATCATTGACACTCAATAAACAAAAAAAAAGTAAAAATGAAAAAAATAGTAATTATTTTTATATTTTCCTTGGAAATATCAAAAATATTGATTTAACTTTGTACTGTCTGTCGATAGAATACAATAAAGGAGGGTGTTTTCAAGAGAAATAGAAATTGTTTGATCAGGCAGGCAAATGTATTAAGTAGAAACATATAACATAATGTATAGTGTCAAATTTTAGAAAACCATGAAAAAAACAATTTTACTTTCAATTTTGTACTGCTTCCTTGGAAGTATCACACAAGCCCAGATAACAAGAGGAGCTACACCCGGCGAAATCTATATCTACAACGATTGGTACATTGAAAACGGAATTATCCATAGGGCCATTTTCCGCTCAAACGATAATGGTGAAAATCTGACATTACAATATGAAACAACAAGTAATCAGCCTCCCGGAGAAATGAAAATTGGTGGTGTACTTGGTGATGCTACAATCGGGGCCTTATATAACTTTGGTAATAATGAACTTTGGGTGAGTTTTGATTATGGAGTAAATTGGGAGCTTAAGCAAACTTATGGAAGCGGAAGGTTCGCAAGCGGATGTATTAATGGCGAAATATATAAGTGTTGTGCTGATGTTCAAGGAACAATATGGCGTAGTATAGATTATGGAAATGAATTTATTGAAATTACACAAGATGCTAAATATATTTTAGAAGTTGGTTTATTAGAAGGAAATTTATATGGTATAGATGGTCATTCAGGAATTGGTTATAATTTACACTTTAGCACTAATTATGGAGAGGAATTTGTTACTATCCCAATTGATAGTTCAGTAGCTTTTTGGGCTCCATCAGGCCATTATCCTAAAATTTTCAGAGGGGCTGTACCTGGCGAATTATACATTGTTACCTGGTGGCTTGATTATCATTATAAAATATTCCATAGCATTGATACCGGCTATACATGGACTCAAAAGTTTGAATCAGAATATATTAATATTTTAAATTGGGGAGTGGTGTGCACTGCTGGGCGACAACAAGGTTCATTTTTTGTCAAACGGACAACTTATGACCCAGTTTCTCAATATTTGTTGGTATATATTGATTATAGCTGCGATTACGGGGAAACTTTTACTACTTATTTCCATGGTGCACCAATGCCACAACCAAGCAATTATCCTGAGAATTTCTCGGCACATAATATAGAGTTACAATGGACTGACCCAGTGGAGGGAGTTTTACCTCATGCCTACCTGGTTCGAATGAGCCAATTAGGCTTCGAAGCTATTCCTATTCCCGTTGATAATAAATCAGTTCCTGATAGCGACTCTGTAAAAAACATTCTTTATGGTGAAGAGAAATGTATATTCAAAAACCTGATACCCGCTACAGTTTATTATTTTAAAATATTCCCTTATACAATTAACGGAGGGGAAATAAATTATAAAACAGAAGGAGGAGGAATACAGGCAATGAAAATGACAAAGGAATAGGAAATATTTTTTTTAATTAAATAAATTATTGTACATTTGAATAAAAAAAAATTATGAAAAAACTAATACTATTACTTATAGTTGTTTTTCTTTACACACAAACGGCACAAACCCAGATAACAAGAGGAGCTACACCCGGCGAAATTTATATCTCTAACGATTGGTATATTGAAAACGGAATTATCCATAAAGCCGTTTTCCGATCTGACGATAATGGTGAAACACTTACCGTACAATATGAAGCAACAGACCCTCCTTATGGGGGAGCAATGGGTATAGGTAAAGTTTTAGGAGATGCTACCCAAGGAGCTTTATATAACTTTGGTGATAATGAACTTTGGGTGAGCTTTGATTATGGAGTGAATTGGGAGTACAGAGAAAGCAATCCAAGTTATACAAAATTTTTTAGCGGAGTAAATCAAGGATTAATTTTTAAAGGAAATTATGGTTTTTTTAAGAGTGTTAATTATGGTTTATCTTTTGAACTTCTACCAATAACTGTAACATGCCCTTTTACAGAAGTTGGCTTTTATGAGCCGGAGTTTTATGGTATTACAGGAGAGGCAGGTTCTTATTATAATTTTGTACATACAATTGATTATGGGCAAACCTATACCGAAATCCCAATTGACAGTTCAGTAGCTTTTTGGGCACCAGGAGGATACTGGCCAAAAATTTCAAGAGGTACAGAACCCGGTGAATTATATCTGGTTTCTTGGTGGTTAAATTCAAGTTACAAAATTTTCCACAGCATAGATACTGGCTATACATGGACAGAAAAATTTGAATCCGGGTATATAGATATTTATAGTTGGGGTGTGCAATATACAGCTGGACGACAACAAGGGTCGTTTTATGTAAAACGTTCAACTTATGATTTTGCAACTCAATATTCATTTATATATATTGATTATAGTTCCGATTACGGGGAAACTTTCACAACTTATTTCCATGGTGCACCATCCCCTCAACCAAGCAATTACCCTGAAAATTTCTCGGCACATAATATTGAATTGAAATGGACTGACCCGGAGGAAGGAATTTTACCTCATGCATATCTGGTTCGGATGAGTCGCTTCGGCTTTGAAGCTATTCCTGTTCCCGTTGATAATAAATCAATTCCTGATTGCGACACTGTAAAAAACATTCCTTATGGTGAAGAGAAATGTATATTCAAAAACCTGATACCCGCTACGGTTTATTATTTTAAAATATTTCCTTATACCCTTAACGGTGGGGAAATTAATTATAAAACCGAAGGAGGGGGAATACAAACAATGAAAATGACAAAAGAATGAGAAATGATTTTATGGCAAGTCACGGTGTGAATAACTTATGAAACAGGAAGTTGTAATAATTGAATTTGCTCTTTTACATAACAATTCACACCGTGACTATCAATCAAAAAAATAAAAATTCACAAAATGAAAAATAATAAAATAAATGATATTTTATTCTTCAAAATATGAAGATCAGACAATCAATAAAGATTAATTCTAAAGAACTGCCGGCAGCTAAAAGTTTTTCCGAACTCGCCGCCGGCAGTATTCACCCATTAAAAAATGGTAATGCAAAAATAATGAAAGGAGGATAATAATTAGATTTTTTTTTAGTACTAATTACGCTTACCATATATACTCTCACAAGTCAAAACCTTAATTGGTCTGTTACTTTATAATCTATTTTATAAACATATTAGTATCGGAATATTATCTTTTCAAAAAGGTGGTTTTCTTAAAAAATCAAAAAAATTAATTAATAAAAATCAAAATGAAAAAATTTTTTTTAAGCTTAATATTATTATGCCTGTTTGCTAGTTTGGTACAAGCACAAGACTGGGTAAGGTTTACACAAGCAAACCCCGAAGCACCAATAATTACTCTAATTCAGTCCGACAACCAGCAGGTAGAATTTACTATTGAAGTTTGCGGAATGTTTAAAACAGACATCAATGAAGAAGGCGAAAGCTTTCAAAGGATAGAAATACCCGGGGCAGGAAAAACAGATGAAACCGGAGAACCCGAATTGCCCTACATAAGGCAATTGATTGCAATACCCGAATGCGATAATGTTGTTTTAAGCGTAAATATTACCGGACAAACCGATTTTAACAACTTTAACATTTATCCTGCACCCGATTATGAAGAAATTCAAAATCCTGATAGTTCGTTTTATTTGCAGGAAGTTTTTTATAAAAACGATACGGTTTATGAACAAAATATTTACCTGCCGGGGATAAATGCTGAAATTATTTCAATGGGCTACCTTCGTAGCCAGAAATATGCCGAAATTTATATCTACCCTATACAATTCAATCCGGTAACCCAACATATTGAAGTTTATTCAAATTACCAGATCACATTAAATTTTATTAATCCTACAACTGATGTAAATTTAAATACCGGTATTTTCAATAACGTGGCAAGCAACACCATGCTTAATTATGTTTCAAGCGGAATTAGAGCCAGCGTAAATGATAATGTACAGGGTAATGGAAACGTACAATGGGTAAGCCTGACAAGCCCTTCACAGGCAGATAATATCGTTGCCGATTATTTGATAATATGTGCCGAAGACTTTTTTCAACCGAATGAACCAAACTCGGAAGTCTTACGTATTGCAAACCATAGGGCCTCATATAATGGATTTGATGTTGTGATTTTAGATGCAAATAATATTATTTCTGATGAACTCGGTTTCTTTTACGAAGGATTAAATCAGGTCCCACCAAGTACCGAATTTAAAAAAGAACAACGTATCCGCACCTGTATCCGCCGTGTTTATGAGGGCGAAAATGCACAGCATACTTATGATGGAAAATTAGGATATGTATTGTTGATTGGGGATTCGGAGTATGGAAGTAATTTAGGAATGCCAACATCAAAAGATGATAATCCTGGTGCAAGTATCGAAGGTGTTCAATATCCTTCTGATTATTACTATTCTTGTCTTACCAGTATTGATGGCGATTATGATGATTTTGGTGAATTATTTGTTGGCAGATTTTGTGTAGATAATAACTTAATAAACGGTTTAACAGAACTTCATAATTTGGTATCTAAAACAATATATTTTGAATCGGAAGCCACTTTCGAAGGATGGCGTGATCAAGTTGGAGTATTAATTGGAGAGGAATTTACCCACCTTGGATATATGTATGAATATTTCAATTTTATGGATGATCTTGTACCCACTAGCTTTACAGTTGATAAACTTGATCCATCAGATCCAAATTTTACTAAACAAGATATTTATGATGTATTTAATACTGATGGTGTTTCATTATTTATTTATTATGGGCATGGTGATAAGCGTAAATGGCTTTACGGAAGTGATTTTATAACTTCTGCAATGTTGGAAGCTAATTTAGATAACTCTAATAAACCTCCGGTTGTGCTCGGTAATGCATGTTATACAGGATACTTTGATTATGATATTGATTGTTTTGGAGAAATACTAACAACCTATTCTGAAACTGAAGGATTTGTTGGATATCTTGGGGGAGGCAGAATGACTAGGAGCAGTTATGGTTCAATCAATGTTCCTCCCATTGAGCTTCAGGAATTATTACCATATACTATTTTTGAACACTTGTCACATATTACAGGTGAATATATTCTTGAAAGCAAAATGTTATCTCATTATGATTGCCATGCTTTCGCATATAATTATTTTGGTGACCCTGCACTAAATATCATGGCTCAGGGTTTTGAAGTAACTCATAATATTACATTAGCGGATACAACAATCATTTCTAATGAAATTACCGTTAAAAATGGAGCTACATTAACTATTCCTCAACAAGGCCAGCTCCGTTTTGAAGATAACGGAAAACTAATTATTGAAGAAGGTGCTACGGTAGAATTTTTAAATCATTCGGAGATAATGGTTAATAACATATCTGAAATTATCAATGAGGGTGATATGATTATAGGTTCCAATGTGGAATTTGAAATAGTTGAAAATGGAGGCCTTGAAATAGTAAGTAATGGAAATTTAGAAATTGGAACTTATTCGGTTTTTAGTGCTTTAGAAGGTAGCAGAAATAAGCTAATAATAAATGGCGATTTTAGCATTGATTCTCATCCATATTTTATTGCAGTTGAAGATTCAGAATTGGAAATCAAATTAAATAATATTTCTATTCAGGATACTTTCAATTATGCAATATTTGAAAGATGTAAGTTGAGTGTTAATGCACAAGATATTAGAATTTCAAATACAATATTTAATATATGTGAATTAAGCGGTTATGCACAAGACCTTACAATAGAAAATAATTCTACATTTACTGACTGTGATTTAATTTATTTCTTCAACGCAAATGTTAACATTTCGAATTCTGATTTTACTGATAGTTGGCTGTATGTTGATAACTTCGAAGATAACAGTCTAACAGCCACTATATCTGATTGTGATTTTTCAAATAATTCCTTCTACACTCAGGCAGGGATCTACCTTTTTAATTATGACCAATATGAAATTGATGACAATACAATTGATGGATATTACAACGGTATTCACATTGTACAATCGGGCTACGGACTACCATTTGAACAAATTATCATGAATAACTCTATAAATAATTGCGGAAATAGTGGAATTATGACATATAACTCAATTAGTGATATTTATAAAAACCACATTTTCGACAATCGCTATGGTGTTTGGTTTGGAAACCGAAGCAGTACTAAATTACATGGTTACTTCAATGCAGGTACAAATGAAGAAACCCAATTGATAAAGAACAATGATGATTATGAGGTGTATGCTTCAGAATATAGCTTTCCGATTGATTTCTTTTATAACGCAATTTTTGATGTAGAAAATTTGGGTATAGAACATGACCCTTTAGTATATTATGATACTGACCCTTCAGGTTTCCCAAATATGTTAAACGTTATGAATAACTATTGGGGTTTAAATTTTAATCCTGCTGAAGATTTATATCCTGCCGGTTGGTATAATTATCTCCCAATCTGGACTCCCGGTTTAAAGAATACACTTTCACCTACTGAAGATGAAGTTTTATATGAAAATGCCAATACAGAATTCGAAGCCGAAAACTTTATTCAAGCTAAAACATTATACCAATCACTAATTGAACAATATCCCGAATCAATATTTGCCGGGGCTGCAATGAAAGAATTATTCCGCTTAGAGCAATTTGCAGGTAATAATTATGCAGGTTTAAAAGAATATTGTCTTACAAATGAGGTCATTGGCAACTATCCCCAATTAGCAGGTCTTAGCGAATTCCTGGCCAATAAATGTAATATTGAACTTGAAAACTGGCAGGAGGCTATTGATAATTATGAAACGGTAATCCAAAATCCCGAAAGTGCACAGGATAGTATTTTTGCTATTGTTGATCTTGGGAATTTGTATTTCATTATGGCAAACAGCGGTACTAAATCAGGATATACGTGTACAATGCCTGAGTATATATTTAAATCAAAAGAAGAATATGCAAAAAACAGGGATTACCTGCTCTCATTATTGCCAATGAGAAAATCAGACCAACTTCCTTATGATAATTTTGAAGATATAAAAGCAGGAGAATTATCACAAAATGTACCTAATCCTTGTGCAGATGTAACAAGTATTTATTACAGCCTTGAAGAAGCAGCATCTGTAAGCATTAAAGTTTATAATCATATCGGTATGCAACAAAAATTAATTGAGATGCCAAACTCCGAAACAGGTGTAAACAAGATTGAACTAAACACTTCAGAGTTTCCGGCAGGGATATATTTCTATTCTCTGATAATAGACGGAAAAGTAAGTGATACAAAGAAGATGGTTGTTGTGAAATAACTTAATTTCTTTAAAGTATGGACAAGTCACGGTGTGAATAACTCAAGAAACTGCAAGATTTAATAAAATATTTGCACTTTTATTATAAAAATTCACACCGTGACTATCACTCAGAATTATCAGCGAAAATCAGCGTCATCTGCGGGAAACAAAAAACCATGAAAGGAGGTATTAAAATGTAGAAATCAACAATACTAACACAGAAAACCTTTGAGGATGAATATATTTTTTCAGTTCCTCAAATGGTATAGAAACTCAAAAAATTATTTATTAATTAAAAACAAAAATCATGACAAAACAAAGCGAAAGTTCCAAGCGTGATTTTGTTTCGCAAATGCTTACATTACTTATAGAGGAAAAAGAAGTACTGACTAATTCAGGTTTCGATCCCTCGGCAAGGACAGAAGTATTAAAAACAAAAAACCATGAAGCGGAAACATCGGAAATTGCACAACAAAGCGCTGCGGCAGCAGCAATGGAAGCTACTCAATTATCAGTTGAAAAACTTTCGATAGCCTATAAAGATGCTTCCAATATTGCCGATCTTATTTCCGGTTTGCTTGGAAAAGAGAATGAACTCGTAAAGAAAATACGAAAATTCAGAAAGTAAAGAAGCAATGAATGAATGAATGAATGAGTGAATGCTTAAATGATTGAATAAAAGCTCCATTCTATCATTATATCATTCACTCATTCTATCATTCTATCATTATATCATTCACTCATTCTATCATTATATCATTAACTCATTCTATCATTACATATTGAGAAATCATCAATATCCCCAAGGATATGAACAATATCCCCAAGGGGATGGGAGCAATCCCCAAGGGGATGAGGATAATCCCCAAGGGGATGGGAGCAATCCCCAAGGGGATGAAGGCAATCCCCAAGGGGATGAAGGTAATCCCCAAGGGGATGAGTGCAATCCCCAAGGGGATGAAGGCAATCCCCAAGGGGATGAAGGCAATCCCCAAGGGGATGAGTGCAATCCCCTAAGTATTTATAATAATGAATATAGAACAAGGAACATCGAACAAGGAAGATCGAACAAGAAATATTGAACAAGGAACATCGAACAAGAAATATTGAACAAGGAACATCGAACAAGGAACATTGAACAAGAACACCGAACAAGGAACACCGAAAAAGAACAACGAATAATGAAGTTTTCTATATTCAGCTCATCAAAATAAATTTTAGCCAATTAAATACAAAATTCTTCCGCCTATTCTTTTTTTTCTTATTTTTGCGTATGATGTGAAATATTAAAAATGTTTAGAACAGCATCAATTATTAATAAATGAAACATGTAAAATGACCTGGACAATAATTGCAGTATTAATAATAGTCGGACTGATTTTCTTAATCCTTGAAATATTAGTTGTCCCGGGGACCACTTTTGTCGGGATAATCGGATTTATATTGATTATTATCGGTATCTGGCAGTCGTTCTCGGTTTATGGAACTCTTGCCGGCAGTATAACTCTTGGAAGCAGTATTTTATTTACATTCGTAGCATTATTTTATTCTTTAAGGTCGAATACATGGAAAAAATTCATGTTAAAAACCGATATAAAAAGTAAGGTTAATGTAATTGACGATAAAAAAATAAAATTGGGTGATACGGGGAAAACCGTTTCACGATTAGCTCCTGCCGGAAAAGCATTTATAAATAATGCTTATTTCGAAGTTCATACTAATGGTGAATTCATTGATGAAGATCGCGAAATTATTGTTACAAAAATCAGTTTTAGCAAAATATATGTAAAATTAAAATAATTAAAGTTATGGAAGCAAATGTGTTGATTATTATTGCAATTGGGGTAGGTTCCCTCTTTGGATTATGGCTTATTTTTTACTTTATACCTGTTGGTTTATGGTTTACGGCACTTGTTTCGGGTGTACGCATTTCACTACTACAACTAATTTTGATGCGTTGGCGAAAAGTCCCGCCATCGGTTATTGTTAACAATATGATTGCTGCAACAAAAGCAGGTTTGAAGGTTAACCGAAATGAAATGGAGGCTCATTTTTTGGCCGGTGGACATGTGAAAAATGTTATAAATGCACTAATTTCTGCCGACAAAGCAAATATGGCTCTTGATTTCAAAACTGCCACAGCAATTGATTTGGCAGGCCGTGATGTATTCGAAGCAGTTCAAATGTCGGTAAACCCAAAGGTTATTGATACTCCTGCTGTTACTGCCGTTGCTAAAGATGGGATTCAGTTGATTTCAAAAGCAAGAGTTACCGTACGTGCAAATATTAAACAACTGGTTGGTGGTGCAGGTGAAGAAACCGTATTGGCCAGAGTTGGCGAAGGTGTTGTGTCATCAATCGGTTCTGCCGATTCTCATAAATCAGTCTTGGAAAATCCCGATTCAATTTCAAAAGTTGTATTGAAAAAAGGACTTGATGCAGGAACTGCGTTTGAAATACTATCAATTGATATTGCCGATATTGATATTGGGAAAAATATTGGTGCAGTCTTACAAATGGATCAAGCCAATGCCGATAAAAATATAGCACAGGCAAAAGCCGAAGAAAGACGTGCAATGGCAATTGCTGTCGAACAGGAAATGGTAGCCAAAGCACAGGAAGCACGCGCAAATGTAATTCAGGCGGAAGCTGAAGTGCCAAAAGCAATTGCCGAAGCCTTTAGATCTGGTAATCTTGGAATTATGGATTATTATAAATTCCAAAATATTCAAGCTGATACAAAAATGAGAGATTCAATATCTGAAGTTCCTGCTGCAAAGTCAAAAGATAATAAAGCATCGAAAAAATAAATTGAGTTAGAGAAATTATTATTCAAGGCATTTGCAATAAAAGCTTTATTGTAAATGCCTTTTTTATATTTTAAAAATGCCTGAAAATCAAAATACCGATTTGTTAAAAACAAATTATCAGGAACTTTTAGATGCCTGTAAACCATTCCTCAATAACGACAATGAACTCAAAATTCAGAAAGCCTATGAATATGCCATAAAAGATTTCTCTAAGAACAAGAAAAAGTTTTTAAACGAAAGCATCCCCCATCCCTGTGAAGTTGCAATTATTGTGGCAAAAGAAATTGGGTTAGGAGAAACTTCTGTAATTTCTGCCCTGCTTCACAGATCAATTCAGGATAACAAAGAAATTATTTCATTTTTTGACAAAGAATTCGGAAAATCGGTTGTTTCAATACTTATTGGAATAAATAAAACTTCAAATATTTGGACTGATAAAATATCGTTTAATGCAGATAACTTTCGCAAATTATTTCTTTCTCTCGCTGATGATATAAGAGTGATTCTAATAAAACTCGCACATTGTCTGTATGATATGCGAAAATTTGAGTTTCTTTCAAATGAATTTAAAAAACAAATTCTTTCAGAAGTTGAATTCTTTTATATTCCAATATCTCACCAACTTGGGTTTTATTATATAAAAACCGAATTGGAAGACCTACTAATGAAATATACCAAACCCGAATTATTTACTTCAATTCAAAACAAAATTGTTGAATCGCAATCGGAGCGAGAGAGATTTATCACTGAATTTACTCTACCGATACAGCATGAATTATTAATGCATTCTTATGATTGTGAAATAAAAGGACGCTCAAAATCTATCTCTTCTATTGGGCATAAAATGAAAATTAAACAGCTTGATTTTGACGAAGTTTTCGATCTCTTTGCCATTAGAATAATTGTTGAAAGCAAAAATAATAATGAAAAAACAGATTGCTGGAGAATATATTCAATAGTTACAAATATTTATAAACCTAATCCGAAGCGATTACGTGATTGGATCAGCCAACCAAAACCCAATGGATATGAATCTTTGCAAATAACTGTTGAAGGCCCTCGCGGTAAGTGGGTTGAAGTTCAAATTCGCACAAAAAGAATGGACGAAGAAGCCGAGAAAGGAATTGCTGCTCACTGGAAATATAAAAATGTTCAAAATAAACAAAATTTCGAAGAAAGGCTTGCTTCATTCAGAGAAATTTTAGAAAATCCTTACGAAAAAGCAAAAACCGAAAACTTATTGGAATCAAAAACGCTTCATGATTCAGATAAAATTTTTGTTTATACACCTCGCGGTGATTTAAAAAAACTTCCGGTGGGTTCTACGGTTTTGGATTTTGCTTATGAAATTCATACCATTATCGGCTCAAAATGTAAAGGGGGAAAAGTAAACGGAAAAATAACTCCGATTAAAAAAGTTCTTCAAAATGGGGATAGAGTTGAAGTTATTACATCAAACAATCAATTCCCTAAACTTGACTGGTTAAATATTGTTGTTACGAATAAAGCGACTTTGAGAATAAAGCGATCATTAAATGAAGAAAGATTCAAAGAAGCCAAAACAGGTAATGAAATACTCAGACGAAAACTAAGAAACTGGAAACTGAAGTTCAACGACGAAACTATCGACAAATTAGTGAAGCATTACAAATTATCATCATCTGTTGATTTGTATTACAAAATCGCAATGGAAGAAATTGATATTCTCGAAGTTAAAAAAATACTTATCGGTACTTTTGAAACACTTATCAAATTTGATAAAACTGATGAGATTTCTATTGATAAAGAAATACAATCAAAATCTGAAGCTTATGATGACATATTATTGATTGATGAAAATTTGAAAAATGTCAACTATACTTTTGCAAAATGTTGTAATCCGATTCTCGGTGATAAGGTTTTTGGATTTGTAACGATCGGAAAAGGAATAACTATTCATAGGAAGAATTGTCCAAATGCACAGCATTTATCTGATAATTACAAATATAGAATAAGAAAAGTAAAATGGAGGGAATCAGAAGGGATGAAGCTTTTTCAGGCTTTGATCAAAATAGTTGGAATAGATAAGCAGGGAATAATGAATAATGTATTAAAAATACTTTCCGATGACATGAAACTAAATCTTACAACCTTATCTGTTAATTCAAGAACTAATGGAATATTCGAAGGAATAGTAGGAATAAATGTTACAGATTCGAAAATGCTTGCAACTATTGTTAGCAAAATCCAAAAAATTGAGGGTGTTTCAAAAGTCTCAAGAATAAACAAATTGGAGTAATCAAGTAATAAGTGCGATTTTCAAAATATAAACATAGAAATAGTGTTTGGCAATATACAGTATCACATTTATTGATTTTCACCCATTAATTTCAATCTCTGTCAATTAGAACCAAAATAATTTCTTTTGTTTTTTCAATTTCAATAAAATAAAAAAAACATTTTGTATTAATCAAAATCTTTTATAACTTTGGCATTTGATAATAGTATTGTATTTTGTGTTTTTTTTTATTTTAAAATAGGTTTAAAATTTTAAAAAAGTAAAATCTAAAAAAGCATATTTAACAAAATGTCATGAAGAAAGTTTTAGTAATTGATGATTGTGAAAATGATTTATTAACATTTAATAATCTATTAGAAACAATCATTCCAAATTGTAAAGTTTTCCTTGCAGAATCAGGAAAAAAAGGACTTGATATTGCTAAATCTAAGTCTCCCGATGTTATTATTCTTGATATTGTTATGCCGGTGATGGATGGTTTTGAGGTTTGTAAAATTTTAAAAGCTGATGAGAAAACGAGAAATATACCAATAATAATACTCTCTGCAAATTATTTTGATACTAACATTAAGGTAAAAAGTTTAAAACTCGGTGCAGATGTTTTTCTTTCAAAACCCATTAACAATTCTGAATTTTCAGCACAGGTAAATTCAATGTTAAGAATTAAAGCTGCCGAAGACCAACTTCGTAATGAAAAATCAGTTCTTGAAAAATTAGTAGCTGAAAGAATAAAGCAATATCATGAGTCGGAAGCAAAATTTCAATCCTTTATGGATACGGCAAAAGATTTAATGTTTATTTCAGATAAAGATTCAAACATAAATTATGTAAACAAAGCCGGTATTGAAGTTTTGGGCTATTCAGAGGAGGAGTTTAAGAAAATGTCGTTAACTCAAATTTTTACAAAAGATGCTCTTGAAAATAATTTCCAACAAAACAGGGACAAATTGATCAAGGAAGGAGAAATTGTAATTGATACTACATTAAAAACCCACAAAAATAAAGAAATACACGGAACACTCAACACGGTCGCAATTTTTGATGATGACGGCAAATTTACCGGATGCAGAACTGTTTTTCATAATCTTAACGAAAGAATTTATTCTGAAAAAATTCATAAAGTTTTATATGATATTTCCAATGCTGTAAATACAAGTGAAAATCTTAATATTTTGATTAGTTATATCAAAGAACAACTCGATACGGTTATTGATACTACTAATTTTTATGTAGCTTTGTATGATTCGGAAAAAGATGAGTTTAATGTTCCTTTTTTTGTTGATGAGAGAATTAATGTAAAAACATTTCCTGCCAGCAAATCTATGACAGCCTACGTTTTTAAAACAAAGAAACCCATTCTTGCAAAAGAATCTGATTTTCAAAGATTAGAAAAAGAAGGCAAATTAGAAATGTTCGGTGTTCGTTCAAAAGTCTGGCTTGGGGTACCGTTAATTGGAAAAGAAAATGTGATTGGTGTACTTGCTACCCAAAGTTATAACAACCAAAATGCTTATAATATAAACGATATGAAAGTTTTGGAAATTGCATCACACCAAATCAGCATATCAATAGAACGAAAGCAAGTTGAAGACAACTTGAAACTTGCACTTGAAAAAGCCGAGGAGTCCGATCGATTAAAATCTGTTTTTCTTTCAACAATGTCGCATGAGTTGCGTACTCCTTTAAATGCTATCATCGGATTTTCAGAATTAATTGATGAAAATACTCCCTTGGATAGTATAATTGACTTCACAAAAACAATAAATGATGGCGGCAATCATTTACTCGAAATTGTTGAAGATATTTTTGATGTTACATTAATCCTAAGTGGGGAGATTAAAATTAATAAAAAAGAGTTCGATTTAGATTTTTTTATGGAAGAAATTTTTAAATCGGCTAAGAATGAAAAAGAAAAAATTGATAATAAGAATATTGACTTGCGTTTTAAAAAACCCCAAAATGAAACAAAATTGAAGTTATTTACGGATTTCAATAAATTAAAACAAATTTTTATTAACCTGATCATAAACGCTTTAAAATTTACTCATCAAGGTTTTGTGGAATGTGGATATTTTATAGAAACAATTGATGGTAATCTTATGTTGAAATTCTACGTAAAAGATACCGGAATAGGAATTGCAAAAGAAAAACAAAATTTGATCTTTGAGGTTTTCAGGCAAGCTGACGATTCACATACCCGAAAATACGAGGGAACAGGGGTTGGCCTAACAATTTCAAAAAAACTGACTGAAATATTTGGCGGAAATATTTCAGTTGATTCAGAGGAAGGCATTGGCTCTACTTTCACTTTTTCAATTCCTTATGAAAAACTTAAAGAATAATTAAGCAATATAAAAATCACAAAATGCAAAATAAAATCACATTTCCAGGAAAAACAGTACTTGTTGCTGAAGATTATGAATCAAACTTTCATCTATTGGAAACAATTTTAAAAACCATGGATATTAATGTTTTATGGGTAAAGAATGGAACTGATGCTATTGAATCTTGTTTATCCAATCCTGACATTGACCTCGTATTGATGGATATAAAAATGCCGGATATTAGTGGATATGTTGCAACAGAGGAAATTAAAAAAAAGCGGCCTGATCTTCCGATAATTGCTCAAACTGCTTACGCATTATATGGCGATGATTTAAAAGCTGAAAAAGCCGGATGTGATGCTTATATTCCTAAACCCATTAGAAGACAAAAGCTTATTGAATTGCTAACTAAATTTTTAGATAAATAACATAATACTAATGAAGCAGGAATAAATAAACAAGATTCATTAGGAGATGAATAAATTAAATTTCTGGGATAATGGAATTGTGTAAAAGAATCAATAGAGAAAGATAATAAAAATAATGTAAAGTGACAATTAAACAAATTCTTGTTAAATATTGGGGATTTACAAGTTTCCGGCCATTTCAGGAAGATGTTATCAATTCAATTTTAGCAGCTAAAGACACTCTTGCTCTATTACCTACCGGAGGTGGAAAATCGCTTTGCTTTCAAGTACCTGCTCTTTCAAAATCGGGAATTTGCATAGTTGTAACTCCCCTGATTGCCTTAATGAAAGATCAGGTTGAAAACTTAAAGAAAAGAGGGATAAAAGCCCTTGCAATTCATTCGGGCATGCACCCGAACGAGATTGAAATACACCTAAATAACTGCATATACGAAAACATTAAATTCCTTTATGTCTCACCCGAGCGTTTAGAAAATATAAGATTTATTGAAAGTATTAAAAAGATGAATGTCAACCTTCTTGCTGTTGATGAAGCTCATTGTATTTCTCAATGGGGATATAATTTCAGACCCCCCTATCTCCGAATTGCCCAACTACGACAATATATTCCCGAAACCCCTGTACTTGCATTAACGGCCACAGCAATCAAGGAGGTTGTCATTGATATTCAAGAAAAACTGAATTTTAAATCCAAGAATGTTTTCAGGAGTAGCTTTGAGCGAAAAAATTTGATTTATTATGTTGCTAAAGAAGAAGATAAACTTCAAAGGATTCTAAAGATTGCATCTAACTTAAATGGAAGCGGGATTATTTATGCTCGTACAAGACGAGCGACAAAAGAAATTTCATCATTTCTTATAAAGAATAAAATCAAATCCGATTATTATCATGCAGGAATTGACCAGCAAACAAGAGATAAAAAACAAGCCTCCTGGACAAGTGGGAGAACAAGGATAATTGTTGCAACTAATGCTTTTGGAATGGGGATTGATAAAGCTGATGTTAGATTTGTAATTCATATTGATTTACCTGATTGCCCCGAAAAATATTTCCAGGAAGCAGGTCGTGCCGGTAGAGATGGAAAAAAATCTTATGCAATTCTTTTATATGAAAATTCAGATATTATTGATGCCAAAAAATATTTTCAATTTGCTTTTCCAGAAATTAAATTCATAAAAGCTGTTTATCAAGCTTTAGGCAATTATTTTCAACTTGCTGTCGGAGCTGGGAAAAATACAAGCTTTGAATTTGATATTAGCAAATTTTGTCAAAATTATAATTTTCCCCTTCCCATTACATATAATTCTCTAAAATTTCTTGAAAAAGAAGGTTATCTACTTTTAAATGAAACAATAAATTCACATTCCAAAATTCATTTCAGAATTAACAAGATGGACCTTTATAAATTTCAGGTTGAAAACAAAAATTATGATAACTTTTTAAAAACATTATTAAGATCATATAGTGGATTGTTTACCGATTTTGTAAGCATTTATGAATCTGAAATTTCTCGACACACCGGCTTGTCGATTGAAGAAGTAATAACGTATTTTTTAAGATTGCAAAAATTTGATATTCTTACTTATATATCCCGAAAAACTAAACCTCAGATAATTTATTGTTATGAACGTATTGACTCAAAGGATATTTATATTTCAAGCGAAAATTACGAAATTCGCAAAGTTGAAGCTGCTAAAAGATTAGATTTTATGATTGATTATGCAGAATCCACCAATAAATGTCGCAGTCAATTATTATTATCTTATTTCGATGAAACTGATGTAAAAAGATGTGGAAAATGTGATGTGTGCATCGAAAGAAACAAAGTAGAACTTAGCGAGTTTGAATTTTCTAATATCGTTGATTTTATAAAACCCGGTTTAATTTTTAATCCTCTTTCGATTGCTGAAATCATCGACATTAATCCTAAAATTCCTGAAAATAAAATTATTAAAGTTGTTCAATGGTTGGAAGATAATAATAAGATTATTAAAAATTCGGAGAACAAATATAGGTGGTTATAAATTCCAAATTCAATATTATGCATATATCGTCCTAACAAATCTTAGGTTAAAAATTTAAATCATTGAAATGGAATATTGGAGTGATGGATTGTTGAAAATTCTTGGAAACCTTTTGAGCTTGATTTCCATTATTCCATAACTCCAACACTCCTATTAAATTTTAAACATGATAATCGAAAAAGAATTTTACTTATCTGAAGATGTAGTTGAAATTGCCCGAAATTTAATTGGAAAACATTTATTTACAAAAATCAATGGTGAAATTAGCGGTGGAATAATTACTGAAACCGAAGCTTACGAAGGAGTTACCGACAAAGCTTCTCATGCTTATTCCGGTAGAAAAACCAAACGTACCGAAATTATGTTTCGTGAAGGAGGAATTGCCTATATTTATTTATGTTATGGGATTCATTCCTTGTTTAATATTGTAACAAACAAAGCGAATATTCCGCATGCCATCTTAATTCGAGGCATTTATCCCACTCATGGCCTTGATTTGATTCTTAACAGAATGAATAAAAAATCCTTATCGAAAAATATGATAAACGGCCCGGGAAAAGTTTCAAAGGCATTAAACATAAATTATTCTCTTTCAGGAATTGATTTGAAGAAAAATAATGACAAAAATCAGCCATCAATTTGGCTTGAAAATAATATGAATATCCCTGCATCTGAAATTTCCGTCAGCAAACGAATTGGAATTGATTATGCCGAAGAAGATGCACTTTTGCCTTATAGGTTTTTTATTGAGGAAAAGTTGATTAAATAGGACACTGATTATTATGATTATTATGATTTTGAAAATATTTTTTAATATGTTTCCAAAAATATAAACAATTCCTTATTTTTGTAAAAAAATGTTCACATGAAAAAACCAATTGAAATTAATTTGCTTCCTGAAGCAGAAGAATTTATTGAAAAACTTGAATTTTCAACAAGAAAAAATTATTCTTTGCGATTAGGAAGACCAAATCAATGGTTTTTGGCGAATGGTTTGAGAAAATAAAAAACACAAAAGGTATTTACGAATTTCGTATTCAAGACAGCAATAAGTTTTATCGACTTTTCGCTTTTTGGGATCGGACACAGGAAAAAGAAACTTTAATTGTTTGTTCTCATGGATTAACAAAAAAGACTAATAAAACGCCTAAAAAGGAAATTAAAAAGGCTGAAATGATTAAAGAAAAATATTTTGATGGATTGATTTAAAAGCTTTAGATATGAAAACAAAAAACTATAAAAGATTTGATGAACTTGAGGATAAATATTTTGGGAAATTGGGAACTCCTGAAAGAGATCAATATGAGTTTGAGTTAAATATGGAAATGATTGGTGAAAAAATAAAACAACTAAGACTTAAAAATCATTTGACCCAAACCCAATTAGGAGAACTGATTGGCGTTAAACGATCCCAAATTTCAAAATTGGAAAAAGGAAATCACAGTGCAACTGTTTCAACTCTAATGAAAGTATTTCATGCCATGAAAGCCCAAGTAAAACTTAGAATTGAGACTGAAGAATTATCTGAATTTGCGCTTTAACAAAACAACATTCTCAACATGATGAGTTTGAGGAAACATATCAACGGGCTGAACTTTCTCGACAGAATAATAGCTGTCCATCAAAGCTATATCACGAGCCTGAGTAGCAGGGTTACAACTTACATAAACTATCCTTTCGGGCTGAACCTGTAAAATTTGTTTTATAACTTTATCGTGCATTCCTGCCCTTGGAGGATCGGTGATAATTACATCGGGTTTGCCGTGCTTTTCGAAAAAATCTTCATTAAGAATTTTCTCCATTACTCCGGCAAAAAACTCAATATTAGTGATTTTATTTAGTTTTGTATTTACTTTCGCATCCTCAACCGACGATTCCACATACTCAATTGCTATAACTTTTTTCACCGAAAACGAAATATAGTTTGCAATCGTACCTGTTCCCGTATAAAGGTCATAAACAATTTCGTCACTTTTGAATTCTGCAAAATTCAAAACCGTTTCATATAATTTATTTGCTTGCAATGAGTTTGTTTGAAAAAATGAAAGCGGCCCGATTTTAAATTCAAGTGTTTTTATTTCAGTACCGATATTAACTGCCATTTTTTCAACAATAAAACCTTTTCCTTTAAACAAAACAGGTTTTTGATCAGAGAGATCATCGTTTTTTTTCTCATTTATAACATACATTAAAGAAGTGATTTCCGGAAATTTTTCGGCAATAAAATCCATCAACTTCTTTATGTTTTCCTTTTCGTTATGTCTGAAAGCCATAATAACCATCAATTCGCCGCACGAAGTATTTCTAATAATTAGATTTCGCAACAAGCCTTCCCACTTGTTTATATTATAAAACGACAAATTATTTTCGATGGCAAACTTTTTTATTGCAAGGCGAATTTCATTTGTCGGGTCTTTTTGAAGAAAACACCGATCGATATCAACAATCCGATTATACATACCTGGAATATGAAAGCCTAATCCATTCATTGTACTCTCATTAGCTTCAGTGGTTTCCTGAGATAAATCTGTCAACCATTTTTTATTTGAAAACGTAAATTCAATTTTATTTCTATAATAATATTGGTTTTCTGATGGAATTATGGGCAAAATTTCAGGGAATTCAAATTTTCCTATCCTTGTAAAATTATCAAATACTTGTTTTTGCTTATAAAACAATTGTTTTTCATAACTTAAATTCTGCCATTTACATCCACCGCATACACCGAAATGCGAACAAAGTGGCTTAACTCTTAAATCGGAATATTTATGAATTTTTATGGCTTTTCCTTCGAAGAATGATTTTTTCTTTTTTGTAGTTTTTACATCAACAACATCACCCGGAACGACATAAGGGATAAATATCACTTTATCATCAACTCGTGCAACTGCTTTTCCTTCCGATCCGGCATCAATTATTTCTACATTCTCAAAAACAGGCAGATTAGGTTTCCTTCTCCTCATTTTTTGCTTTTTAATTTTTTTGCAAAACTACAATTAAAAAGAAAAAAGTAAGCAAAAAAGAAAAAGACAAAGTATTCCTTGTAGAAAATAAAGAAAATCAAAAAACGGTCAACCTTATTTATTGATAGACAACCAATCACTATTCTCTAATCACCAATCACTATTCCTATCCTCAGGCATTTCCTTACTTTTTCCTTTTCACTTTAGCTTTTAGCCTTTAGCCTTTTAAGGATAAACCAAAATCCCTTCCCCATTCATCTTAACCAAAAACCCTTCTCCAGCCTCGCAATCACCAATCCCATTTACCCAGTTCGGCCCAATCTTGCGTAACATATCACCGGCAGAATTTCTTATAAAATCCAGATCATCAATTAAAATACTGGAAAATGCCTCCAAAGCATTCAATGTTTCATTCGGTAAATAACTCACAAATTGATAACCTGTATTTAAATTTATTGGAGTTTGAGGATTAACTGTTTCTCCATCTATTATCAAAACATCTTCATTATTCATTTTAAAAAGATAGCCTTCTGTGCTTATCCAATCACCAATATTATTTACCCAGTTACCGCCAATATTTTGTAGCATTTGCCCTTGTGAGTTTCTGACAAAAGCAAGATTATCGTTGAGGTTATTTCCTAATAATTCAAGCATGTCTGGGTTTTCAGGCGAACGGTTTGAGGAAATAAATTGGTATCCTGAGTTTAATTCTATTTCCTGTGAATTACCTGATAAAACGGTAATATAATCATCTTTAACAAAAGTATTAGAACTATCCGGTGTCCCTGCTGTTATTGTTAAACTAACTGAATAATTACCCGGTTCAGTATATGTCCACGATGGACTTTCTTCATTTGAATCAACAACTCCATCATTATTAAAATCCCATTCATAATGCTGTATATTCCCGATTGAAAAATTACAAAACTCTGCAGTTAAAGGTTGGTTACCTTCTTTTGTTGTGCTTGAAAAATTAGCCAGAACAGGTTCCTGCCCTTTTGCAAAAGGATGAAATACCTCAAAAGTTACTCCATAATCAGTTGAATGAAAAATATATGTATGGGCATTTTGCCACATCATATTGACAAAATTGTACAATAAATATAGTTCGCCATTTTGTCTTCCTCCCTCAACTCCAAATGAATAATAATTAGAAATATTTAACTCGTTTTTCATAACGAACACATTTCCAAAGTCATCACAATGATATATTTCATAAGGATCATATGAAAATGGACGATTTCTAATTGTAAATAATTCACCTTCATTATTTCCCCTGGTCAGATACTTGAAAATATTTTTATCTTCATGAATAGTATTAATAATAGAAAGGTTATCAAAATTATCATGTGAAATTAATAAAAAAACTGAATCAGGAATTGAAGAGGATTTAGTTACTGCATAACCTGTCCCTATTTGATTATCTATTTCAGATGCTTTCAAACTTCCAAAAAATCCATTAACAGAATGATTTATGAAGTTATTACCATAATCAATACTATGAGATGCAATATGATTAAAAACTGTTCCTTCGCTTACTCCACTATTAAGATCATCATAAATATCTCCATGTTTAAATGACCAAGTGTTTTGATATCCATAATCAGATGAATAATAAAGGTTAACAGGCATTTTCTGGCAGTAAACACTTCCTTTTGTTTTATCAGCAGCAATACTTATTGCGTTTAAAGTATTATCTACGCAAATAGATGTTTCTCCAGAGTTAGTTGAATAATAAAGACCTTCTCCTGTATTAGTTGGCCCTAGAAAGTAAATTTCCCCTATATCAGGTCCTCGGCTTATTTTTTGTGAAAATACATTTTCGCAAGAAAACAGGTTTAGCACAATTACCCCAATAATATATAATAAATTTAACTTTTTCATTTCTCACCTCCTTTTCTAATATAGATCATTTTTTTTGTTATCCTTTTTTTGTTTATTTTCAAGGTATAGAAATAAATGCCATCGGAAGCAAAATTTCCTAAAATATCTTTTCCATCCCAATCACAAAAATGTTTCCCTGGTTTTAACTTTTTGTTGATTAATGTTTTTACTTTTTGTCCGTAAATGTTATAAACTGATATTTCAACTTTATTAGCTTCTTCAAGTGTAAAATATATACGTGTTTCATTGCTAAACGGATTTGGAATATTTTGATTTAATGAAAAATTATAATTGTTTTGATTGAGTATTGGAGGGCTCTCCTTATCTTCTTTTAATGAAAGAAGCAATTTAATTGTGTTTTCAATATGGGCTTTTGTAGATTTTGGCCTTAACCAGCTTAATTTGCCATAAGTTGATTTTGTGTTTCCGGCTTCAAGGTATGTGTTTCCAATGTTTATAACAGCATAACATGAGTCATTGTATGTAGGATTGTTCTGTAAAATGCTTTCATAATTTGAAATTGCCTCACTATACTCCTGTTTTTCTCTTTTACATAAATTCAAATAACCGTATAAAGTTTTTCGATAAATTACAGGTAAACTTGTATCACTTCTGATTTGATTTATATATTCTTCAAATTCATTCCAACTACCTGATGAATTTTTTATACACTTAAATAATCCGGATATCGCAAGGCATGCTTCTGCCGAATTTTGATAGTCCTCAGCAAGTTCTTTATATTTATTTTCTGCATTTTGATATTCTTCATTTGCAAAATAAATATTTGCCGATCTTAATAAATCATACTCTACATTTGACGATTTGCTATATGAACTTTGTGATCGGGTAAGTATAGGGTCTATTCGGAAACATGTGTCCGGTGACAAATATTGATAGATTTCTGATGTATCTGTCGTGCCCCAATAATTATTTCTACAATTAATTTTTATTTCAGGATCAGTATGATAGAATTTCATAAAAAGTCCTGTATCCTCCGGATTATAAATATCATTATAACCATTATTTATATAAGGTATCGACATATGATTAGATACACCAACTGAAGGGTGATTTATAATTCCATTTTTAAAAGGTTGAACAGGTTCATTAATTAAATCAGTTATTATCGCGGTACTGTTGTTGTAACAGCCAATACCGTTATGATTTTCGGTTATAATATTTTCCTTAATTACCGGGGCAGAATGAAATGTTCCAATTCCAAAATAATTATTCTTAATAAGACAATTGTTAATGTAGTAATTACCATCATCTTCAAAAAGAATTCCGTATTGAGCATTTTCAATTATACAATGTTCAAGTGTGTCCGTACTTCGGTTGCATGTTGTAATACCTGACCAATATTGTTT
This sequence comes from Bacteroidales bacterium, assembly GCA_016342645.1. Taxonomy (GTDB): domain Bacteria; phylum Bacteroidota; class Bacteroidia; order Bacteroidales; family JAEINX01; genus JAEINX01. Next base: position 41,810 of record JAEINX010000018.1, read on the forward strand.
GCTTGTAGTATTAATATTTGCTGTAAATTTTATAGGATGATTTTCTGTTCCTTTCGCAATTAATGTACCATATACAATTAATTCGCTTGCTGTATCAGCTTTTATTACTGTACCGGGCTTTATAATAAGAGTAGCATTAGAAGGAATTTCACCATCTCCTGTTAGTGATATTGTATTTGACCAGAAAACTGTATCCCCATAAGAAGGAAAATAAGCCGGTTGATGCAAAACTCCTGAATTTCTGTGATTGCCTCTTTGGCCTGGCCAGCCAATTGAATTGCCGGTATTAGGAATATCATTATAGTATAAATTACTACCACTTGAATATATTATTTCAATATCCCCATCTTTATCAATATCAGATACCCAACTTGAATTCCCTGTTGAAATTAATGGTGTTACAAAAATTTCATTCCCGTTATACTTAAATATTTTTAAGTGCTTATTGTTTACATTCTCAATTACATGACAAGCTATATCGTTGATTCCATCATTATTGAAATCCCCTGATAAAATATTAAAGTTGCTTACCAAGTTTGGTTCATTAATAAATGATAGACTATCCAAATTATAATCTAATATCCATATACCGGAATCAAGTTCTGCAAAAATTATTTCTTCTTTTCTATCATTATTTATATCTGAAACAATTGGTTTCAAATAATTTTTATCTGAAAGAATTTTTGTTTTGAGATTCTTGTTTATTAAATTAGCTATTTTAATATTTTTATTTCCATTACCCTCACAAAAAATAACCATATTTAGGGAGTCATTTTTTTCAAGATCAGTAGTAATAGGATCAAAGCATAAACTCTCTATATTTGAAATATATAATGAGTCGTATATATATATTGAATCATTATTTTCATTCTCTTTCATATAGTAGATATTAAATCTATTCCCATGATAATATGCAATCAAGATAGAATTAAATTCATCACCCAAATTACAAATAATAGGTAATGTTTTTTTTATACCATTAATATTATAATTCCACCTATTTGTTCCATCGTAATTCAAACATTTATATTTACTTTCAAATTGGTTATTATCCTCAATTATATCAATAAAAATAATTTCTTCAAGACCGTTATTATCAATATCCGACACTATTGGCCCTATATAATATTTATTAAAATTTGAAAATTGGTATGACCAAGAAGTATCACCGATTGCAACAAGTTCTATAGGATCTGACTGTGTGTTAATCTGTAATATTTGATAACTATTGTCATTATTTAGATTAGCTATTGATGTATAACCCTCCGTATTGTCTTGATTATTTGAAATTGTTTCGCCTGATGAAGTTAAAACTTTACTACCAAAAACTATCTCTTCTCCTTCATAGTTGGAATATAAGTCAAAACTAATTGGATTCGAATTTTTATTGCAAATATTATTAATAGGAAAATTTAGTTGGTTTATAAAGAATTGAATATTATTAAAAGTCGAATTATTATTTTCATTTAATTCACCAACAGAATTACTTGTGTCTATATTAATATTAATATCAAAAGAATAATCGAAGAGTGAAATTGTTTCAGTTAGCCATGTAAAATTCAATTCTTTAAAGTATCCATTAAACCCATTAATTTCGTTGTTTCCAATCCATAACGTGTCTTCATTTACCTGATTGACTGCATAGCAAGAGACATAAAATGTATTACTTATGTTAAAATTTAAATAATTTCGTAAAATTGCTTTAATTTGTATAGTATCTCCATGGTCTGGATAGTCCGGTAAAATGCTTAGCTCACTATTTTTTATATATAGATCAGGAAGAATTGAATCAATATTTTCATAATAAATATTTATTGCAGGATCGCTAAAAAGATTATAATCATTTAGTAAATATTGATTTTTAATTTTTGCTTCCATAATGGCTTCACCTAATATATATGACCTGTTTGTGATTAATGCCTCGAAATAATTTAATGGTAAGGAAAGCGATTGATGGTGGGATTTTTTTGATGCTCCGACAAATCCAATGGATCCTCTAATTGAATCGGAGCATAAAAATTGCTCTGCCATACAATCTTCTTCTTGTCCTGTTTTTTGAAAGGCACCTGTATGACAAGCACCGCTTAAGATAAACGGCAATATATAATCATGTTTATTATTTAAATCACTATATTTAAAATCAAACGGAGAAGAAGCCCATTCTTCAACAATTCCGTGACCCATGTATGAAACAAACATTTGACCTTTTTCGTATGCTTGTTTTAATGTATCTAAGCGATATGTTATAGTATCCCAAGATACAGGGTAATCCTGATCGTAATTATCAGGGAACATTAGTTGTTTCTTAATTGAATCCTCTACAAGATTGTCAATACCAGTTAATGCATTTCTTTGTGTTTGGTAATCTGGATTATTATTAGAAACAAAATAACCAAGGACAGTTAACATTTTATTTTTATAATCCAATTCATCAGGCTTAAAGTTCAGAAATTTATGAACTACGTTTTTAGTTTGTGTGGTGTCATCTACGCTGCAGCGGCCTATCATTAGGTCTGGGATATCATCGTAGACTACATTGCCGTTTATAGTGTCACAAGTGAGTTGAGTGAAATATACATCATAGCCGACTTGGTGGGTTGGAACACATTCATCTTCAGGTTCAAATCCAAAATTTGCATCACCAAATAGATTTACGTATGCAAGTTTATTATCATATGTGCTATTTGCATAACCATAATAATAAGTATTACTTAATAAATTTCGCATTTTATCTTTATTGGAAAAACCGGCTAATGTATCTTCTTCTTCGATATCAATCATCTTAATTATAACAACATCAAATCCATTAAAATCTGCTCTATGTTGTGCAAGTTTTTCAATTTCTATTTTTGCTATAGTATCTGTATAAAAATCCTGATGAGTAATAATTAAATAATCGCAACTGTCTTCTAAATATCCGTTTGGGAAAGATGTTACCCATTTCCATGAACCTGAATTCTCTAAACCAGCCCCACAACTCACCGAAGCATTCAAGCCATTCGATTCATAATTTATTAAAGTATTCCCAACAACCTCATTGAAAATCCCAACATTTTTATTTATAGAATCAGTAGGATTTATAAAATCCAGTTTAATATTCATTTCTGAGAAGGCCTTTAGCTCTTCTGTAACAGGATTAAACTGAATAGGGTTAATTAAAACTCTAATCACATTCTGTGCTCGAATTGCACCTTTGTCGGTTAATTGTGCTAAGGTATCAATAATGAATTCATTATTCAAATATGTAGCAGTATCATACGTAAATTCTTCTTTGTAATAATCATAACCTTCATCCGTTGTGTCTATAACATATTCCGGTGCGGGATAAATATTAAAATCGTTGAGTTTAATAGAATCCAATATGTTTATGCTAATCCCTATACTATCGCATTCAGGTATAGCCACCAGGTACGATAAAACTGGTAATTCAGGATAACCGATTGAATCCATAACTGAATGACTTTTAATACTAATCCGCTGGAAACTGTCAATTTCCATAGAATACATTCCGGGAATTTTTAAATTAAATTCTACCGAATCATTATTTGAAGATAAAATTGTATAAACAGGCTCGGTATTATCCGAAGCCGTAAATTCAACCCATTCCTGGGCCGATAGGGAATTAATAAATAATATTAAAACGCCGATTATAATTAATTGTAAGAATTTTTTCATAGTAATTGTTTTTAATTATTACTTATAAATATATTTGATTTTGTTCAGTACAATTTATGATTTTTCATTCAATCAAAGTTTCAAGTGTTGTAAAAAATGTTTAAATCAACATTACCACAAAGTTAACTAATATTTGACAAATCCAAACAAAATAATGAAAAGTTTTCAACAATTTTAATAAGTAATTAACAAATACTTGCCTTTTCTTTTGTTATGTTGTATATTTGCTTGCTTTTTTATAATAAAACTTAAAATAAAGTAAAAACCATACTCTAAAAATATTTAATCAATGATTAATGTTTTACCCGGTATATTAAAAGGTAGCTATAAATATTACTCTAATGTGCTGAAATGCCATATGAACGCCCTAAAATGTTACATGAATGCCCTGAAACGTTGCATGAACGCCCTGAAATGCTGCATGACCCCCCTAAAACGCTATATGACCGCCCTAAAACGCTGCATGAACGCCCTGAAATACTGTATGAACACCCTAAAATGTTACATGAACGCCCTAAAACCTTACATGAATCCCCTGAAACGCTATATGAACGTACTAAAATGCTATATAAACCCACTGAAATGCTGCAATGACACTA
>JAEINX010000193.1 GCA_016342645.1 Bacteroidales bacterium
CTTCTTTTTTAGATTGAATAATTACTTTACTTAATTGACAAATCTTCTTTCCAGACCCTCAAAATAAATTTTAGCCTTCTATTAATGATACCCTGAAAAATATGAATTAAAATATGTGTTATTATTCTAAAATGAGTATTTTTTTTGTTGTCTGGCCAGGGCTTTCCGATATCGGTTTCTTATAAACGGAATTAACATCAACCCTTATTTTTTTTATACTTTGATTTTTAGCCTTTTGCCTTTTTGCTGCTCATCGGGATAAACTTCTTGCCCTGTTTGAAGTATTTAAAAAACAAAACCCCGAAATCTAATCGAAAACGGGGTTTTTTAAGTTGTCCGACCAGGGCTCGAACCTGGACTCTTCTGAACCAAAATCAGACGTGTTGCCAGTTACACCATCGGACAATCATCCTTTAAATTTTAGGTGTGCAAAAATACAATCTTTTTTTAAAATCAAAATATTTATTTTGAATTTTTTCCCACAATTTAGTAAATACTAATTTTGAGATGTGGGAAAGTAAGCTTACAATCTAAGCAAAGAACATTTTATAATAATACATTTTTATTTAAATCAACAAAAAAGGGAAAAACAATTGCTTATAAACTCTGCTTTAAATATTTTCCTGAGATTTGACGAACAGGATACCATGCTGAAAATAAGCCGATTATTAAAACTGTAATAAAGACAAAAAGAAAATCAAAAAATTGCATAGTTACCGGATAAAAATTCACGACAAAAGTACTATCGGATTCACCGAGCCGTATTAGTCCGAATTGTTGCTGAAGAAAACATAATAATCCTCCCAATAACAAACCGGCAATTGCACCACTCAATGAAATCAAAATCCCTTCGTATAAAAATATTCTTCTAATCAATTGCTTGTTCGCACCCATACTACTCAAAACCGCAATGTCTTTTCTTTTATCAAGAATTAACATTGATAAAGAACCAATTACATTAAATGTGGCAATAATTAAAATAAATGTCAGGATAAGAAAAATAGCAAGTTTTTCCGATTTCATAATTTTATAGAGAAATTCTTGTTGTTGAAACCTATCTTTTATTAAAAAATTTTCACCGGCAATTTTTTGAATTTTTTCCTTAATATTTTCAACATTTGCATCCGGTTTCAACCCAATTTCAATTGAAGTAACCTCCTCGGAATATTCAAGCAATTCTCTCGCAATCGAGATTGGAATAATAGTATATTTAGTATCAAAATCCTGCTGAACCGAAAAAATTCCTGACGGAATAAGGATTCCACTATTAAAGGCATTTTCGAAACCCATACCTATTTTTTTTGATCTTCGAGGCACAAAGACAGAAATTGGATCTTTAAAATCGTAAAGATAGATTCCGAGATAGTAAGCAATTCCGGCTCCGAGGAGAGCATAATTATTGCCGTTTTTTTCAAGAACAAAATTGCCGTCAATCAGCATTGAATCGAGGCGACTCATATTTTCAAATTCAGGGCTGACACCTTTAATGATAACAATGTGTTGTTTAGATTTATACCTTAAAAGAGCATTTTCTTCAACGACTTCTGTTAAAAATTCGACTTCGGGAATTTCCTTAATTTTTTGAGCATTGATTTCGGAAGGAGTAAAAGTTTTACCCTCCTTGACAGTAATTTGCAAATCGGGATTAAAAGAGTTGAAAAGCGAAGTAACAAGACCTTCAAAACCGTTAAAAACCGAAAGCACAACAATCAGAGCCATTGTTCCTATTGTGATTCCAGCAACTGAAATGGCGGAAATAATATTTATAATATTATGCGATTTCTTAGAAATCAAATATCTTTTAGCTATGAAAAACGGGAGATTCAAATTTTTAAAGGTTTTGTTTTTTAAACTTCAGTTTTCATGTTTTTTGTTACTTGTTTCTTATTCCTTGCTTCGGGTTTCGCAATCAGCAGTTTGCCATCTCCATAGAGTTTTGTTCATATAATCTGCCTAAGCTTAGAGTATCTTTCATTGCTTCCAAGCTTTTACTAACAAACCTGTTCCGCTTTTATGATTCATAATTAAATCGAAATAATTCATTATCAAACAAAACGGGAAAATTAGCAAATAATAAAACGGAAGGATAATGAAAAATATTTTTGAAATATTAAGTAATTTAATTGGATATTTCATAGACAATTTCCATGAAATTTTTCCGGGACATCCATAATTATATCTTGCTTCAGTCTTGATAAAGCCTGCATTTTTTAATTTTTCTTGTATTTCATCAATATTATAACCATCTCTAACATGTTCATCAATAAATGATTCATGATCGTGATCATGAACATCAGAGCCACCCAAATCAGAAGGGGTTGATATTAACAACATTCCCTGATTCTTTAAGGAGATAAAAAAGTTTTTAAAAACTTGCACATCGTTTTCTATGTGCTCCATAACATCCACAGAAATAATCAGGTCAAAGTGATTGGGTTCAGAGTATTTTGTCAAATCATCGGTAAAAAATTTTGCATTGGATTTTCCTGCTTTTCTAAAAAAGCTATTACAATCTTCTATTTGCTCCTCTTTCACATCAATTCCCGTGATCTGCCGGTTTTTCTTTTTTGATAAATAATAAGAATATTGCCCGAATCCCGAGCCGGCATCAAGTATTTCGACTTTTGCTGAATTATTCTTTGCCCATTTTTTTATTGCTTTTTTAATATGCCAAGTTCTTAAAAGCAAGAGATCAAGAAGTTTGTAAAACAGTATTCTCAAAAAAACTGAATTATTAAAAACTGTCCCAAGACTTCTTTTTATAGGATCGTATTTCATTATATGTTTTTGTGCTTTAGTAAAATGTCTTTGAAGTGAACATCACTTTGCTAACACATTTTATTTATCTAATAATTTTTCAATATTATCAATATAATCCAACGAATCATCAAGATAGAAATGAAGCTCGGGGACAGCTCTTAATTGATTTTTTACCTTCATTGCCAAATTATGTCTTATTTCTCTGGCATGTAATTTTACCTTGTTGATTAATTGTTCTTTATCTTTTGATAGAAATAAACTTAAATATACTTTTGCCAACGATAAATCTTTTGTTATATAAACCTTTGTAACGGTGATCATAGCACCACCAAACAATCTATTCGACTCCATTTGAAGTATTTCACCGAGGTCTTTTTGTAAAAGCTTTGCTATTTTGCTTTGTCGTTTTGATTCCATTGTGCAAAGGTAGGTTTTTTATAAAAATGGTATTAATTATTCATATTTAACCACTAGTGTCCACTTAAAATAAACTGAGGGACAGTTGATTATAATTTAGTTCATTGTCATCTTTGCAATCTATATTT
>JAEINX010000019.1 GCA_016342645.1 Bacteroidales bacterium
AAAAACAAAATAAAATAATTATGAAAAATATATTTAGAATAATATTTGCATCAGTATTTTTCATTCTGATAACAAATAATATTTTTGCAGATAAATGTAAAACTGAAAAGGCAGGAAAATCTGTACAAAAGAGAATAAAAGAGACTGCTGCAGGATGTCCTATTCCTGCCGGTTTCAAATATTTAGACATTAATAATGTGCGGTGTCGAATTAATACCGGCGGTGACATGTGGTGGAACTTTGATGTTGCACAATATTTTATTCCCGCTAATGCTTTAACAACACCTGTGTTCTCTGCATCTCTTTGGATTGGTGGCCTGGATGTTAATAATCAGCTAAAATTAGCAGCTCAATGTTTTAGACAAGGGCCAGGTCCTTCTTCTGCGGGTGGGTTTACAGATTATTGGCCGGGGCCTTTAACTATTGACGGTACAGCTTCAATTAGTGAGGAAACATGTGCTAAATATGATAAACTCTTCGTAATTACTCGTCAAGAAGTTGATGACTATCTTGCTTGGTGGGATGATAAAGCTTCATATCCTGATTATCAAATACCTCTTTCTATTCTCGAGTGGCCTGCTCATGGAAATACGGATGAGCACCAAAGCTATTATCTTGCCCCTTTTAAAGATGTTGATGAAGATGGTGATTATGACCCATCACAAGGTGATTACCCTTATTATGATATTGAAAATGTTTTATGTCCGGCGAATTATGCAGGAGATCCTAACTTTATTCCAACACCAACCAAGGAAGATGAAGAAGGAATCGTTACAGGTGGTATTCTGTCTGACCAGGTTTTAAAAGGAGATAAAACACTTTGGTGGGTATTTAACGATAAAGGAAATGCTCATACTGAAACAGAGGGTGATCCTATTGGATTAGAAATAAGAAGCCAGGCATTTGGATTTTCAACCAATGATGAAATAAATAATATGACTTTTTACAGTTATGAAATTATAAACCGCTCAACTTATACACTAACCCAAACATTTTTCAGCCAATGGGTTGATACTGATTTAGGGTGGGCTGATGATGATTATGTCGGCTGTGATGTTGAGCGTGGCTTAGGATATTGTTACAATGGTACGGCTATCGATGGTTCCGGGCAACCTTGGGCTTATGGAGCTCAACCACCTGCAGTTGGTGTTGACTTTTTTCAAGGGCCATATATGGATGCTGATGATGAGGATAATCCAAAATTTACAGGCGATTGTTCAATAGTAAGCTCTTCTATAAATGCATGTGCAATTAATGGAGTTAATTTCGGAAATGGAATTGTTGACGATGAACGTTTCGGTATGCGTAGATTTGTTTATTACAATAATTCAGGAGGTAACAATGGAGGCCCTAGGGTTGCTCCTGATTATTATAACTATTTGCGAGGAATCTGGAAAGATAATACGAAAATGCTTTATGGTGGTAATGCACATTATAGTACGGACCCAGTAGGCCCTGAATGTGATTTCATGTTTCCGGGAGATTCCGATCCTTGTAATTGGGGAACCAGAGGACTTCCTCCAAACGATGGTTACAATGTGGATGGTAAATTTTGGACTGAAGAAACTGTAAATAATCAACCTGAAGACAGAAGGTTTATGCAATCAGCAGGGCCGTTCACTCTTGAGCCTGGTGCTTTAAATTACATTACTGTTGGTATTCCTTGGGCAAGAGCCGCTTCAGGCGGTCCTTGGGCATCAGTAGAACTTCTCAGAACGATTGATGATAAATGTCAGGCTTTATTCGATGTTTGCTTTAAAGTTATTGACGGGCCGAGTGCACCGGATTTATCTTTTCTTGAATTAGATAAAGAAATTATTGTTTATTTAAGTAATGCGAAAGGTTCAAACAATTATAAGGAAGAGTATTCGGAATGGGATATTACAATAAGCGAACTGAATCCCGATTCTGTTGCTAAAGCCGACAGATTTGATTCAACATTTAATTTTGAAGGTTATCAGATTTATCAGTTAAGAGATGCTGATGTTACAATGGAAAGTGTTCATGATCCTGATTTAGTTAGACTTGTAGCACAATATGATATTAAAAACGATGTTGGAAGAATAATAAACTATTATAAGGATAAAAGCCTTGACGTAACTGTTCCGGTTTTAGAAGTTGAAGGTGGAGATAATGGAATATCTCATTCATTTAAAATTACAGAAGATCTTTTTGGAGATGAAGATAAAAGGCTTGTTAATCATAAACAGTATTATTATGTTGCAATAGCTTATGCCTATAATAATTATAAAACATACAAACAAGATAGCCCTGAAGATGAAAATGGCCAAAAAAAGCCGTATCTTGCCGGACGTAAAAATATTAAAACATATACTGTAATACCACACATACCGGTCAATGGCGTTATATTTAATTCCGAGTATGGACAGGGGCCTGAAATTACGAGAATACAAGGTCACGGTAATGGAGGAAAGCAAGTTGAAATGAAAAAAACATCAATTGATTTATTGATGGAAAAAGAACCTTATGGATATGTAGTTAACAAACTTGAAAATGGGATAAATGATACTGTGTATTTTGGAGATTCCTCTAACTTTCCAATCCTCAAAAATCCTGTTTACGAAGCTTCATATGGACCTGTTGATATAAAAGTCGTTGATCCTTTAAATGTCAAAAAAGCGAATTATTCACTGAAGTTTTATGATTGTTTAACACCTTTTGATGTTGATTCAACAAATAGAGACAGTACAAATATTGAGCGGGCAAAATGGAAATTAGTAAATACCGACAATAATGAAGTTTATGATTCTGATACCACAATAGCAGTTAATTACGAACAATTACTACTTGATATTGGATTGTCAATTAATATTCATCAGGTATTGTTTCCGGGTGATACTTTAGACAATGGGGAACACTCTGATAGAAATGGATTTATAATGTCTTCAATCAATTATGAAGATAGCTCGAAAATGTGGCTTAGTGGCGTTGAAGATTCAAATATACCTGGAAACCCGCAAAACTGGATCAGGGCCGGTATGTATAAAAATGTTGCAGTCCCTGCTTTTAATGATTGGAACATGGGAGTAGATCAACCGGCTGATCCTCAAGAAATGTATGGAAAAATTGCCAGAGGAACCTGGTCACCGTACATATTAGCAGCATATTATCCAAATCAGGGTAATTCAGCTCCTGCTTTTAAATCAAGATCAAAGACTGATAATAAAATGAGTGAATTAGCAAGTGTTAATATTGTTATTACACCTGATAAAACTTTATGGACAAGATGTCCTGTTATTGAAATGTGTGCAGATGAGGTTTTATCTGAAGGAAATGTAGAAAGATTTCTAATAAGGTCAGCAAAATCTGTAGATAAAGATGGAATCCCTGCTGAAGAAGGAAGTGGTGCAAGTATAAATCCCAATGATCCTAATTATATTAATGAAACTGGAATGGGATGGTTTCCGGGGTATGCAATTAATATAGAAACCGGCGAAAGATTAAATATGATGTTTGGTGAAAATTCATGGCTCGTTGCTGAAAACGGTAGGGATATGCTTTGGAATCCTACACCAAATATTCAAACCTTCCCTGAGCAAGAAATATTATTCGGTGGAATGCACTATGTTTACATATTCGGAACATCAAATCGTAGATTTGGATCAAGTGCAGATTCTTTTACATACGATTTTCCTGCTTATGATGGAGGGTCAATGTTGAGATATTCTTTAGATTCTGCTGCCACTGCAACTATAGATCTTTTCTGGCAAGAAATTTATTCAGGAGCAATGTATGTTGGTATTCCTCTTTCAGTAGATAATGATCCTTTTGATACAATATCAATCGAAAACTGGTTAGATAATGAAGTTACCATTAAAATCAGAGTAGAAAGGCCATATCAAAGATATTATTCAAAACCAATAAAAGCAGAAATAGGAACAAATGATCGTTTTCCGGAGTACACATTCTCAACAGACGGTATTTCGGCCTCTTATACAAATATAGAAAAAGCTAAAAGCGACCTTGATCTAATTAATGTTGTTCCAAATCCATATTATGGATATTCAAGCTATGAAGTCAACCAAATTGACAACAGAATAAAAATTGTTAATTTACCTAAAATATGTACAATTACAATTTATAGTTTAAATGGTACTCTTATCAGACAATTTACTAAAGATGAACCGGCAACTTATATTGATTGGGATTTAAAGAATTTTGCAGGTATCCCTATTTCAGGTGGTCTTTATATTATACATGTTAAGGCTGAAGCCGGAGAAAGAATTGTTAAATGGTTTGGATCATTGCGTCCTGTCGATTTGAATGCTTTCTAATAAATAATATGGTAAAATTGAATTCAAAAACAATAAAAACAAAAAGTATGAAAAAATTTTATAAATACTTGGTTACAATAATATTAATAGGATTGTTGGTAATTCCTATAAATCATTTATTAGCTGGAAACAAGGACAGATCTGGACAGGCAGGAGCATACGAATTATTGATAAATCCCTGGGCACGTAGTGCAGGATGGGGAGGTGTTAATGTATCAAATGCACGAGGTCTTGAATCTATTTTTTCAAATGTTGCCGGTATTGCTTTTACAAAAAAATCAGAGTTAGTATTTTCAAATACTCAATGGCTACAAAATTCTGATATAAACATTAATTCGTTTGGTTTTGCGCAACGGCTTGGAGAAACCGGAGTTTTAGCTGTGGCAATTATGTCATTAAATATGGGTGATATCGAAATTACCAAAGTTGGTTTACCAGATGGAGGAATTGGTACATATAATCCGAATTTTATGAATATTAATATTGCCTATTCAAAAGCGTTTTCTAATAGTATTTATGCAGGTATTAACTTAAAAATAATATCCGAGTCAATATCTGACATTAGTGCACAAGGAGTAGCAATTGATGCGGGCATTCAATATTTGACCGGAGAGCGTGAAAACATTAAATTTGGTATCACTTTAAAAAATGTCGGCCCGACTTTAAATTTTAACGGTGATGGTATGTCGTTTAGAGCTATTATTCCAGGGGATGACTATAATAAATTTACTGTTGAACAACGCTCTGCAGATTTTGAACTTCCAACTCAATTAAATATTGGTGCAGCTTATGATTTTCTTTGGGCTGACTCTCACCGTTTTACTGTTGCAGGTAATTTCGCATCAAACGCATTTTCTAAAGATCAATTTATCTTTGGTTGTGAATATGCCTTGAAGGAGTATTTGTTACTTAGAGCCGGATATACTTACGAAGAAGGCATCACTGAAAAGAAAAACAGAACAACATGGTTTACAGGACCAAGTGCGGGTTTCTCTATACAAATTCCATTAAATAAGGAAAAAGGTTCTGTGTTTTCTGTTGATTATTCTTTTAGAGCTACTGATCCTTATACAGGAATTCATTCAATTGGTGCAAGTATAAGTTTGTAATAAAATTTATGCTTATTTTTCTGAAACATATTTCATAAATCTAATTGTTAAAAATAAATAATATAAAACAACACAAATAATCAAATATACGTTATTCTTTAAATAGAATAATTGAATTAAAATACAATTTTCACAAGGACCCTTTAGCGAGGGTCTTTTTGTCATTTATTATCAAACTTAAAACAATAACAATGTCTGAAATAAAGTACTTTTCAGAAGAAGGATTTAAAAAATTGAATGATGAACTAAATCATTTAATGAATGTTGAAAGGCCTTCAATTTCGCAACAAATTGCAGAAGCACGAGATAAAGGAGATTTGTCAGAAAATGCTGAATATGATGCTGCCAAAAATGCTCAAGGTTTGCTAGAGCTTAAAATTTCAAAACTTCAGGAAACAGTTAGAAAAGCAAGAATAATTGACGAATCAAAACTTGATATTTCAAAGGTTTTAATTCTTTCGACTGTGAAAATTAAAAATCTTAAAAACGGTGCACAAATGTCATATAAACTTGTACCGGAAAATGAAGCTGAAATTAAATCAGGGAAAATCTCGGTTAATTCTCCTATTTCAAAAGGTTTGTTAGGAAAAAGAGTTGGTGATAAAGTTGAAATTGAAGTTCCTGTCGGTAAAATTCAATTTGAAATCATTGAAATTTCAAGATAAAGACTAATATATTCAGAAATATAAATAAAAAACATAGAAATCATGACAAGTATATTTTCAAAAATTGTGAAAGGAGAAATACCTTGTTACAAAATTGCAGAAAATGAAAAATTTCTTTCGTTTTTAGATATTAATCCTCTTTCATTGGGCCATGCTCTCGTAATTCCCAAAGAGGAGATTGATTATATTTTTGATCTGAATAATGAATTATACATTGAATTGTTTTTGTTCGCAAAAAATGTTTCAAAAGCAATTGAAAAAAGTGTAAAATGCATTAGAATCGGCCTTGTGGTTTATGGCCTTGATGTACCTCATGCTCATATTCATTTAATCCCTCTTTTAGGAAATAATGATATTGATTTCAGTAAACCTAAGTTAAAATTGAGTAATGATGAATTTTTGAATTTATCGAAAAAAATTAATATAGAATTTAAAAAATTAAAAGCCGATTTTTAATAAGCTCTCTCATTTCTGCCCTCACAATAATTTATAAAAGATTTATTCACAACTTTATTGCCACCCGGAGTTGGGTAATTACCGGTGAAATACCAATCGCCGGTGTGGTTTGGACAAGCCTCGTGTAGGTCTTCAATTGTTTGATAAATGATTTTAACTTCAGCTTTTATATCTTTTGAAGTTAAAATATCTGAAATTTTTTCCGATATTCTTTCATGTGAAAAAGCTTTATAAATATCTTTTACGTGATTGATAATTTCTTCTTTAGGAAGATTCTCTTGTTTTTTAGATTTTTTATAAATTTCGTTGATAAGATTTTGCTGGTTTGTTTCATTAAGAAGTTCTATAACAGCTTTAAATGCAATAAAATCATTCAATATAGCCATATCAATTCCATAGCAATCGGGGTAGCGAATTTGTGGAGCGGACGAGGCAACAATTATTCGTTTTGGGCCAAGTCGATCTATTATTCTTAAAATGCTTTTTTTAAGAGTAGTACCGCGAACAATCGAATCATCAATTATTACAAGATTATCAACTCTTTTTTTTACAGTACCATAAGTAATATCGTAAACATGAGCAACAAGATCATCTCGCTGAATATCCTCAGTAATAAAAGTCCGCATCTTAATATCTTTGACTGCAACTTTTTCTACTCTTGGCTTGAGCTTTAGTATATTTTCAATATCTTTACTTGTTGCTCTTACACCCAAATTTAGTATTTTATCTTTTTTAATCTTATTGCAAAAGGTTTCTAATTCTTCTATCAAACCATAAAAAGCAACGGATGCTGTGTTAGGAATATATGAAAAGACCGTGTTGGTAAGATCATAATCAATAGCTTTAAGTATCTGTGGCGCCAAGAGGCTTCCAAGCTTTTTTCGTTCTTTATAGATATCTTTATCCGTTCCTCTCGAAAAATAAATTCTTTCAAATGAACATGATTTTTTTTCAATAGGATTTTTATAGAGAAGTTCATTAACTTTTCCGTTTTTCTTGATAATCAATGCGTAGCCGGGCTTAATCTCATGAACTTTTTCGGCAACCACATTAAAGGCAGTCTGGATAACAGGTCGTTCGGAAGCAGCCACAACAACTTCATCATCCTTGTAATAAAATGCAGGGCGAATTCCAGCAGGATCTCTTAACACAAATGAATCACCATGCCCAAGAAGACCGGCAATTACATAACCCCCATCCCAATTATCAGAAGAATTTTTTAAGACATTTTGTAATTCGATTTGCTCAGCAATTTTTAGCGAAATCTCCTTCTTTTTAATTCCGGACTCTTTAAAATTTCGATATAAAATTTCGTTTTCTTCATCAAGAAAATGACCTATTTTTTCGAGTATCGTAATTGTATCCGAAGTTTCAACAGGGTATTGGCCCAATTCAATCAATTTTTGAAAAAGCTCATCAACATTAGTCATATTAAAATTTCCGGCAAGCACTAAATTTTTTGTCATCCAATTGTTATTTCTAACAACAGGATGAAGATTTTCGATAAGGTTTGATCCAAAAGTACCGTAACGCAGATGACCTAAAAACAGTTCTCCGGTAAATTCCAAATTTTGTTTCAACCAATCAGTATCCAATAATCTGTCAGGATGTTCATTTTGAAGTTTTCTGATTTTTTGAAAAGCTTGTTTAAAAACGTCAATTATAGGTGTTTGGGAATTTGATCGAATTCTATTTATATATCTGTTTCCGGGATTTAAATCGAATTTAATATTTGCAATCCCTGCTCCATCCTGCCCCCGATTTTGTTGTTTTTGCATCAAAAGATGAAGTTTATTTAATCCATAAAATGAAGTTCCATATTTGGAAAGATAATACCCTAAAGGTTTTAATAACCGGATTAATGCTATTCCACATTCGTGTTTGATCAATTCACTCATATATTTAAATATAAATATTTTTTACAAATTTACAGAAAAGCTGTTCCAAATGAATTTTTATTTCTTGATTTCTTTTTCACATTAAAAGATTTATAACTTTAGGGTAATTTGTTACCTTAATTAACGAATAAAAAGGTTTATTATGCAGACTTTGTATATTTGCAGGGAAAGAAAATAAATGTTAATAAAAATAAAATAATGAAAACAAGTGCTCAGAATATCAAAACATTTTTGATTATAATGTTAAGTTTAACAATTGTTAATTTAACTTTTGCTCAAGATAAAAGCGATTGGGAAGATAATTATCCTGACGGATGCACATCTATTACAGTCGGTAAAAAAGCAAGCACAGATGGCTCTGTAATAACTTCTCATACTTGCGATAGTCATAGAACCCGATCATGGATAAATATTATTCCTGCAAAAGATCATAAAAAAGGTGACATGGCAAAGATGGTAAAAAGAGTTTCATGCGATACTTTCGCAATGCCTATTTATCAACATGACTTTGTTGGTGAAATACCCCAAATCAATCATACTTACGGTTTTATTAATTCTGCGTATCCATGTATCAATGACCATCAACTTGGTGTTGGAGAATCTACATTTGGAGGAAGAGAAACCCTTCAATCCGATAACGGTTTGATTGATTGCCAGGCTCTTGTGCAACTGATGGTTGAACGAAATACAAACGCAAGAGATGCAATAAAAATGGCTGGTGAATTAACAAAGCAATATGGTTATATTGATGTTGGCGAATGCCTTACAATTTCTGATAAAAATGAAGTCTGGCATTTTGAAATCGTAGGAATGGGTAAAGGAAAAATAGGTTCAATTTGGGCCGCACAACGGGTTCCCGATAATCATCTTGGCGTAAATGCAAATGCAAGCACAATCAAAGAAATAAACCTGAATGATCCTGATTATTTTATGGCTTCCGAAAATGTTTTTCAGGTGGCAATAGATAGCGGTTGGTGGAAACCTAAAGACGGAGAATTCAGATTTTGTTATGCTTACGCTCCTCACAGCCGAACTTCTCTCGCCAGCCGAAGACGCGAATGGCGTGTTTTCGACCTTGTAGCACCATCACTAAAATTGGATCCCAATGCGGAAAATTATCCATTTTCGGTGAAACCCGATGAATTAGTCAGCATGGAAAAACTTGTTTCAATTTTCCAGGATTATTATGAGGGTACACCATTTAATATGATAAAAGACCTGACCGTTGCAGATGAGGACGGAAAGATGGTCATTTCGCCTTTGGCAAATCCACAAATGCCTTACGATGAAAATAAGCTTTTTAAAATTAACGGCGGCTGGGGTTGGCGTGGTGAAAGATCAATTGCGCGCTGGTACACAATGTATGCCACTATTATTCAATGTCGTGATTGGTTACCGGATGAAATCGGTGGTGTAGCATGGATTGCAATGGATAATGTTGCAACTTCAATCTATATTCCTGTTTATTGTAGTGTTAGCGATTTGCCCACATCTTATAAAACACCGGGAAGAACGAATGGATTTACTACAGAATCGGCCTGGTGGGCTTTCAACCGTTTAGGAACTCTTGGCGTTCAACGTTGGGGAGATATGAGGCATGATATTGATGCAGTTTGGGATCCTATGCAAAAAAAATTCTTTGACGAACAAAAAGAAATTGACAAAAAAGCTCTGGAAATTTTCAATAAAAAACCAAAAAAAGCTATAGAATTTCTTACAGGATACTCAATTGAACAAGGCGATAAAGTTGTAAGAAAAGCATGGAAACTCGGTGATTTTCTTTGGACAAAATATGATGAGAAGTTTTAATGGTAAGCATTCATACAAAGATTTAAATCATTATATTGTTAAATTGTTACAAAGAACAATAATTGAGGCCGGTATAAAAAGAGTTGAAAATAGTTCACGCAAAGCACGCAGATGAATCGCAAAATACGCAAAGATTTGATTATGAATATATCTCTTTTGCGGTCTTTGCCCTAAAACTCTCCGGTCTTTGCGTGAAATGAGTTTTTAGACCGAACTAATAATTCGATTTGTAAAAAACCAACACTTTAATTTCAAAACATTTAATAAATGTTTATATGCTTTTTTCCCATATAAACAATATAAAAATATAGCCATTCAGTTTTTATACAACTTACAATAATTTGTGAATACTTACAATAATCTTTTTTCTTCATATTCTCTTTTGCTTAAAACAATTGTATTTCTACAAATCGGACAAAATAATTCGTAACTGATTTTATAGGGAAAAATTGGAATAAAAAACAAAGAAAACCAAGACGTTTGCTTGCTTAAAATCCATTTTACATTATTATTACAACGGGAACAATGATTAATTTCTTTTAATTGAATTGTGTTATTTGTTTGATGACCAATACCGAAGATAAGAAACATAGTATAAATTTTTTCTAATCAAAATTAATGAATTTAATAATTCTAAAATTTACTATTTTCGTTAATTAATAAAAATACAATTTATGTTAAAAACCAAAAAAATCCCTCATACTTATGTGATAATATTTTACATAATTATTTTATCGGCTATTATGACATGGTTTATTCCGGGCGGAAAATATGTTGAAGTTTCAAAAATGCAGGACGGTGTTGAAAAAACCGAATTAGTTTTTAAATATGTTGAAAACGAAGCACAAACTTGGCAAGTTTTTGCAGCCTTGTTTAAAGGTTTTGTAAAACAGTCAGGAATAATCGTCTTTATTTTAATGATAGGCGGAGCGTTTTGGATAATGAACAATAGTCGGGCAATTGATGTGGGTATTTTTTCTTTTTTGAAGTTCACAAAAAAGCTCGAACGAAATAAATTCTTTAAAAAAATTGGGGTAGATAATATTGTCATGGTGCTTATAATGCTTATGTTTAGTGCTTTTGGGGCAATATTTGGCATGAGCGAAGAAACTATTGCTTTTATTATTATTTTAGTTCCACTTGCAATTTCAATGGGTTATGATTCCATAACCGGAGTTTGTCTGGTTTTTGTTGCAGCGGGGCTTGGGTTTGCAGGTGCAATTCTTAATCCTTTTACAATAGGTATTGCTCAGGGAATTGCTGAATTGCCCCTGTTTTCAGGTATTGAATATCGTTTTTTTTGCTGGATAGTAATTAATTTTGTTGGAATATTTTATATTTTAAGATATGCCCGAAAAGTTAAAAAAAATCCACAATCTTCAATAGTTTACAATGATGATGAATATTGGAGAAAAAAAGAAAACAAAGATGTTGAAACTATTGATTATAAAACACCTATTAGTGGATGGATAACTTACTCAATTATTCTTACAGTTTTAATTATCTTTTCTTTTATTTATCCTATTACTGATTTAAAAATTGGAAACTCAAGCACTTCACTTCCTGCAATTCCGTTTTCTGCAATTCTTTTTGCTTTAACAGGAATTATTACGCTTAGAAAATCAGTTCATTTTTTCGTTTTATCATTATTATTATACACAATTTATTTTCTCATTATCGGAGTGATGGGTTATGGTTGGTATATAATGAAAATTGCTACTTTATTTTTCTCAATGGGATTAATGTCAGGAATAGCAATGAATTATAATCCAAATAAAATCACAAATTTATTTCTCGAAGGAGTAAAAGATATTTTGTCGGCAGCCGTAATTGTTGGTTTAGCCGGTGGAATTATAGTTATTTTGGAAGACGGAAAAGTTATTGATACAATTCTTCATGGTTTGTCGCAATCGATGAATAATCTGGGGCAAATTGCTTCGGTTGGAATTATGTATATTATTCAAACAATTATTAATGTGGTGATTCCATCAGGTTCAGCAAAAGCCGCACTTACGATGCCAATAATGGCGCCTTTTTCGGATCTGATTGGAATTTCGAGACAGGCAACCGTTATGGCTTTTCAATTTGGCGATGGTTTTACAAATATGATTACTCCAACTTCAGGGGTTTTAATTGCAGTACTTGGAGTGGCAAAAATTCCTTACGAAAAATGGGTAAAATGGATTCTTCCTCTAATGATTATTTTAATGATTCTCGGATTTTTATTATTAATTCCAACAGTAATTATGCCCTTAAACGGGTTCTAATTTTTTTGTCCTCAAAATCGTTATAATTAAAATGTTTAGGCTAACAAAAAGGCTAAATGTTTGTTTGTTGTTGTTTTAAAATTTTCGGTTTCTGAAATTTAGAAATATTAAAACCGAATGCACTTATTATTTGTTTAATTTTGCATACTTGAATTTAAAATTAGATTGATGAAATATATAGTTAAATTACTCGGAAAAATATTGCTTTATTTCATATTTATCATTCTGTTAATAGTATTGTTTGAATACATATTTTGCCCTGTATATAATTTCCCCGAGCCTGAGGAGTTTTCAGGAAAGTTGATTTACAATCCTTACCAAGATATTGATTCGACAAAATGGCAAAAAGGAAATTTCCAAATACAATCCCAAGCATGGGCAGGAATAACAGACGGAAGAAATAATTCGAGCGAAGCAATTTTTGAAAAATATACAAAGCTTGGCTATGATGTAATCGTAATTTCCGATTATCAAAAAATAAATAAATATAACGAATATAAACCCAATTACATTCCAACCTATGAACATGGCTATGGAATAAATAAAAATCATCAGGTTTGTATCGGTTCGGATAGAGTTATGTGGACAGATTATCCTTTTGGCCAGAATCTTAGTCAAAAACAACATATTATTAATCTGCTTCGAGACGAGAATGAAATTGTTGCTATTGCCCATCCGGATCTAAGAGGAGGTTTTAGCCCCGATGATATGAAATATCTTTCAAATTATGATTTATTAGAAGCTTTGAACGAAGCACGCTTTTCAATTGAGCATTGGGATGCAGCCCTTTCATCGGGTCATCCGGCTTTTATTCTTGCCGATGACGATGGTCACAATCTTGATGATTCAACCGAGATAGGAAGAATTTGCACTTTTATAAATGCAAAAACATCAAACCGAAATGACATTATTGCGTCTCTAAAAAACGGAAAAGTTTTTGGTGCCGATCTAATAATGGCTGAAGGTGAGACTTTTGAGCAGAAAATTGAAAAAACCAAGCATATTCCGAATTTAACTTCCGTTCAAATTGTTAACGATACACTTTTTGTTAGTGTGGATTCAACTGCATTGAATTTTCGATTTATTGGGCAAAATGCCGAGATAATGAAAATAGTTAATAATACAAAAAAAGCATTTTATCCTATCAAGAAAGAAGATACATATATTCGAACTGAAATAATTTTCGCTGACAGAAGTACATTTTATTTGAATCCTGTTTTTCGATTTGATGGAAAGAAACCTTACAATTATTTAAAAGCAGAAATTAATTGGACGAAAACATGGATATTGAGATTTGTTTCGCTCATTATTATTGTGTTTGTAATTGTTAATATTATTTATTTAAAAAAGAAAAGAAAGAAAAAAAGAAGTTCAAAAAAATATTTTTAATATCGGTATGAAATGAAAATTTATCCAATAATTATTACTTTAAAACAGCTTCGATTGACAAAATTAATTTAATGCGACAAAGCAATATAAAAATATATAGAATTCTTTTTTGGTTGATTGTAGTTTCAACAATTCTCAGAGGAGTTCTTGCGTCAGTTATTGAATTTGGAAATGATGAGGTTTATTATTGGACTTATGCACTTTACCCCGATTTGAGTCATTTCGATCATCCCCCGATGGTTGGTTTTGTTATTCAAATGTTTTCGCTTGATTTGCTTTTTCAGGATGAGTTTTTTATTCGTTTAGGATCAATAGTTTTTGGGTCAGTAAATATTTATTTGATTTTTATTATTGCAAAAAAAATAAATGGTTCCATTGCCGGACTTTATGCCGCATTTTTATATACATCTTCTATCTATGTCTTTGTTATTTGTGGAATTTTTATTCTCCCGGATACACCCCAAAATTTGTTTTGGTTACTCGGAATTTATTTTTTCGTTTCCTCACTTCCTGATAAACAATTGTCATCAAAAAGTCGGAAGAATCTTCTCCTTGCCGGGTTGGTTTGCGGATTAGGAGTAATTTCAAAACATACTTCGGTATTTCTTTGGTTAGGAGCTGTTTTATTTATTGTTTTTTATAACCGAAAATGGCTTAAAGCTAAACAATTTTATTTCGCAATAATTATTTCCTTGCTTTGCCTTTTGCCTGTAGTCTGGTGGAATTATCACAATGATTTCATTAGCTTTACTTATCAGGGCGAAAGAGTTAATGTTTCTGATTCGGGAGTCAGATTCGATTATTTTTTCACCGAATTGTTTGGCCAAATTCTTTATAATAATCCCGTAAACTTTATTATAATTATTCTTGCTTTGATAGCTTTTTTTAGAAAGAAAATACCGACAAAAAATTATTATATCGAATTTCTATTGTTTTCTGCCTTGCCCCTGATTTCAATTTTTTTGATTTTTTCACTATTCAGAAGTACTTTGCCACATTGGACAGGCCCGGCATATTCAAGCCTGATAATTATTGCTTCGGTTTTTCTTAGTAATTTTTATTCAAAGAAAAATAAAACCAAACTCTTTCCTTTGCCCATTAAGCTCTCGATTTCGTTTCTCATTATAGTAATAGCTCTAAGTGTCGGGCAAATTAATTTTGGGTTAATAAGCTTAGATAAAAATACAAAACCCCAAAAATTGGGTGAAAATGATTTTTCATTAGATTTATATGGATGGGAAGAATTAGGCGAAAAGTTTGAAAAAATTCGAAATAATGACCTCGCAAATAACATTATGAATTCTGATGCAGCAATTATTTCTTATCGTTGGTTTCCTGCTGCTAACCTTGATTATTATGTTGCCCGTCCTTTAGAAATGAGGTTGTTTGCTTTCAACAAACTCGAAAAAATTCATAAATATGCATGGATAAATAAATACCGGGGTAAATTGGAAAAGGGAATGGACGCATATTTTATTACTTCGAGCCGAGATTATTTCTCACCTTTTGAATTATATGGGAAATATTTTGCCGCAATTGAAGCTGCCGACACAATTAACATTTTCAGAGATAATAAAAATGTTTTGAATTATTTTATTTTCAGAATGAAAGATTTGAAAAATGAGAGTATTAATTGTATGGAACAAATATCTTACGGGAATTAGAATTATGTAAGCACACATTAATTTTATTATGAGGTTATTGTTATATTGATAAATTGTTTTATTGTTGAGATTTAGCAAAATAACCATTCTTAAATGATGTAAACTTTATTTGAAATCTTTTTTACGAATCCACTATTCCCTAAGCTCCGAAGATTTTAATATTTATTTATATTTGCTGAAATTTTATTTTAATAAAAAATTAACATTATTATCATAATATTGAGAGATTTTATTATAAAATCATTAGTATATACCATGAATTATTTTACCGGATTTCTTCTGGCCTTTATAATTTTCATTTCTTTTTATGCTTGTCAGAGTCCTGAAAACAAAAGATATGAGCTAATAAATTGTGATGCCGAAAATTTATCAGAAGATGATAAAAACTTCATTGACAAGAATCACCAGGGAGTTCTTTTTTCAAATGATAATTTTCAAAGTAATGATCAGGCTCATCTTGGCAAACATTCAATTAAAGTTTGCAAAAGAAATCCTTATGGAACACATTATGTTATAAATAATGTACAACCCGGCGAGTTCTTTGATGTAAATGTTTGGCGATTAGGAGGAAATAAAAGCGGACATCTTGTTATTGCTACTAAAGGATCAAATAATTATTATAATTCACAAAATATTTCTGTTCAAAAAGAAGAAAATGGATGGGAAAGGTTAAATGTTAAGATTATTATTCCGTCACACATTAAAGACGACAGTATAATTGTATATCTATGGAATTCGGGTAAAGATCCAATTTATTTTGACGATTTAAGTATTAAATATTTGTCTAATAAGAAATATTCCGATAAAGAAAACCCAGCACTTTATCTTTATGTTGATGAGTTTGGTGAGGAAAAATTAAACGAAAAGAGAATTAATGCTTTAAAAAACAATATCCTGGAAACCGAAGACGATGATTGGGTTGAAGCTATATTGTTTTATAAAGAGGAAATGATGCCTGCAAAAATGAGGCTGAAAGGAGATTGGTTAGATCATTTGAAAGGCCATAAATGGTCGTTTCGGATAAAATTAAAGAAAGGATATAATTGGAAAAACATGCGCACTTTTTCTATTCAAAATCCCGAATCAAGGGGTTTTGTTTTAGAATGGATGGCTCATGAAATTTTCAGAACAGAAGATGTTTTAGCAACTCGCTATGGTTTTATTCCGGTTGTTTTAAATGGAGTTGAAATAGGTATTTATGCATATGAAGAACATTTCGAAAAGCAAATAGTTGAAAACATGCGTCGTCGTGAAGGGCCCGTACTAAAATTCTCAGACGAGGCTTTCTGGACCGGAAAAAAAGTCGAATCATTTATTTACAGAGGAATATCATTGCCATTTTTCGATGCATCTGTGATAAAACCATTTAAACAATCAAAAACAGTTTCGTCTTCAACTTTGTATAAAGAATTTTTAATAGGCCAGAATTTATTATTTGAATATAAGCAAAAAGTGAGACCGGCACATGAAATATTTGATCTTGATAATCTTGCAAAATATTATGCCTTGTCAGATATAACGAGATCATATCATTCGCTTGTATGGCATAATCAGCGATTTTATTATAATCCGATTACTTCAAAACTTGAAATAATTGTTTTTGATGGGTTTACACCAATTGGGCCATTTTACTTTTGCCATCATCCGATTTTGGGTAATTTGACCGAAGCTGAGATTTATACAAATGATAAATATTACCAATGCAATTTTTATTTATTTACTGATACTTCATTTGTTTCAAAATATATTCATTATCTGGAAAAATATTCCGAACAAGAATTTATTGACTCGACAAATGCAAACTTGTTAAGCAGAATCTCGGAATTTGAAAAATTAATACAGCGTGAATATACAACTTATGAGTTTGATTATAATTTTCTTAATAAGAATATTAATGCAATAAAATCAAAACTACCCAAATATAAAGATCGTTTTCATTTTGATCCTTTTTATGCTTTTCCAACTGATAAATTATTAATTGAAGAACCAAAACCCTTTGATACTTTATATAATGAAACTTTTCCCGAAAAGCTTGTTTGTGCTTATAAAGAAATATCAGCTAAAGAATCAAAAATCAGAGTGTTGAATTATTTACCTCAGGATGTAATTTTAGTGGGAACAGGCAAATTGAAAAAAAACGAAAATAGATTTTTCAGAAATGAAATTACCATAAAATCTTCAAAAAACTTCTTTGAGAACTCCAAAAATGTTCCGGTCGATGAAGATGCAAAATATTTATTTTTTAAAGTAAAAAATCATGAAACTGTTTTTGTAATAGAAATTTTTCCGTGGCCATATCCCGGGCTTTCGACTCCTTTACAAAAACTTGAGGCAAACAATGTTTTTCCTGAAACCGGCTTGTATTTGTTTAAAAACGACACAGTTTTCTTTTCAAACAAAAAACATAGAATCAACAAAAATATCATAATTCCTAAAGGATTTACAGTAGTTTTTGAAGCAGGCGCAAAAATTGATTTAATCGAAAATGCAATTTTTATTTCTTATTCGCCGGTTATAATGAAGGGTTTTGATGATAATAAAATTATTATTAATTCGTCTGATAAAACAGGAATGGGATTTACAATAATGCAATGCAACAAAAAATCAAGTGTTGAAAATGTCATCTTCCGAAATTTGAATACACTTGATTTCAATGGCTGGTTTTTGACCGGTGCGGTTAATTTTTATGAATCGGATGTTTCAATCACAAACACAAAGTTTGAAAAAAACTATTGTGAGGATGCTTTAAATATTATCCGTTCAGATTTTGAAATTAATAATTGCTCGTTTGAAAATATTTTTCTTGATGCTTTTGATTCGGATTTTTGCTCGGGAATTGTGAAAAATACAACTTTTGATAATGTTGGAAACGATGCAATTGATTTTTCGGGTAGTGAAATTTATATAGATTCGTGCAAAATTATTAATATAAATGATAAAGGAATTAGTGGTGGAGAGGAATCTATACTTTTTGTCAGAAATACAAATATTGAAAATTGTAATATTGGAATTGCTTCAAAAGATTTGAGCCGAGTTGAAGTTTTTAACAGCCAAATAAGTAATTGTGAATATGGTTTAGTTGCCTTTCAAAAAAAGCCTGAATTTGGGCCTGCTTTAATAATTACAAAAAAACTTAGACGAAAAGAAATAGCAACTCCTTTTTTAATTGAACGAAAATCAGAATTAGATTTAAATGGAAGATTAATTACAGGTAAAACTAAAAATGTAGCAAAACGATTTTATTAAGGAATAATTAAAAAATTAAAATAATTAATATATAAAAATTATGCAAAATAAATGGAGCTTATTTCAGAAATTTTTAATTACTGAAGAGTCAAATATTTCGATCACGGACTTTTTAATCAATGCTTTAATAATTATTATTTTGTCGTTTTTACTTGAACGCACCTACTCGAAATGTGCAAAAAGTTTATCGAACCGGAAAATGTTCTCAGCAAATTTTATGCTGATTGCATTTACGACAATGATAATAATTAGCATTGTAAAATCATCACTTGCTTTATCTCTCGGATTGGTAGGAGCTTTGTCAATTGTTCGTTTCAGGGCAGCAATTAAAGAACCCGAAGAATTGACTTATATATTTTTTACAATTGCGATGGGACTGGGATTGGGAGCAAACTTCAGGTATATTATTCTCGTTGGTTTTGGAATTCTTATGATAATTTTATGGACAAGATATTTTATTTCACGAAAATCGGAAAGACAAAATCTCTTTTTTACAATAACAAGTTCATTGCCCGAAAAACTTCAACTCGACACTTTAAACAAAATTGTAAATGAAAATTTTAAAGCATCTGAATTAAAACGCTACGATGAATCGGGTGATTTTATTGAAGCATCCTATTTGGTTGAAATTTTAAAAACAAATAATTTGCAAAAATGTAAAACACAAATTCAGGAGTTCGATAAAGCTGCAAAAATTACTTTTATTGATAATAAAGGTTTTTAGAGTGGTAGCGGCAGGAGCAGTAGCAGGAGCAGTAGCAGGAGCAGCGGCAGGAGCAGTGGCAGGAGCAGTGGCAGTGGCAGCGGCAGGAGCAGTGGCAGGAGCAGTGGCAGTGGCAGCGGCAGGAGCAGTGGCAGGTGGTAGTTAGGTTTATAGAATAAAGTTATTAGAAATGAATGATGGATTTAAAAGTTTAAAGGTTTATCAATTGGCTTACCGGTTAGCAATGGAGATATTTGAAATATCGAAAAGTTTCCCCAAAGAAGAAAAATATTCATTAACCGATCAAATAAGAAGATCATCAAGGTCAGTGTGTTCTAATATTGCCGAAGCGTATAGAAAAAGAAGATACCCAAAAAATTTTACTAGTAAAATAAGCGATTCCGATGGAGAAGCAAGTGAGACAATAGTATGGGTTGATTTTGCAAAAGATTGTACGTATATTAGTATTGAAATTCATAAATCATTAATCACAAGATATGAAGAAGTCGGGAGAATGTTGGGAAGTATGGCTAATAATCCTGAAAAATTTCTCCCAAAATAATTTATTGCTATGAGAATTCCTGCCACTACCACTACCACTACCACTGCCACTACCACTGCTACTGCCACTGCCACTGCCACTGCTACTGCCACTGCCACTGCCACTGCTACCGCCACTGCTACCCTTCCTATCAATATCAATAATGAAAGTATAAACATCAGAATTTAAAATGAATAATGTTAAAAAGAATATAGTTTATAGATTCGAAAGAAAATTCGTGATTGATACTCTTTGCAGATCGGGAGTTGAGTTGATTATAAAACAAAATCCTTTTGCATTTTCACCAATTTATCACGAAAGATTTATTAATAATATTTATTTTGATACGCCTTCACTGAATTATTTTTTTGATAATCATATTGGTAAAAGCGAACGAAAAAAAGTTCGGATTAGATGGTATGGTGATTTTTTCGGAATAATTTATCATCCTGTTTTGGAGTTTAAGTTTAAAGAGGGCCATGTGGGTTGGAAAGAATCTTTCAAATTAAAGGAATTTGTGTTGGATAAGAATTTTAACAATGATGATATTAAAACTATAATTAAGAATTCTGATGTTCCGAATTGGGTAATTGAAGAAACTATAAAATTAGAACCAACATTATTAAACAGATATACAAGGAAATATCTGCAATCATTTAATAAAAAATATAGAATTACGATTGATAATGATTTGGTTTATCGAAATATTTCAAAGCGAAATAATTCATTTACAAATGAAAGCGCCGATAATAATTTAATAATTATTGAATTAAAATATAATTTTGAATTTGATGAAACTGCTTCAAAAGTCTCCAATTATTTTCCATTCCGTCTGACAAAAAACTCAAAATATGTAAATGGAATAGAGATTTTTAATTGTCATTTGGCCGTATAATCAGATCGAAATATCTTGTATTTTTTGAAACTTTCTCCGGTGAAATAAAATAAACATTCTCCTTTTCGGGTCTGATCAATAGATCATCAACAATCAGATTTCCTGAAATAATTATGTCATTCCTAATAGTTATGAACAATCTATCATCAGGATTTTTAATTTTGAATTTATGTTCTAATAATGCCCAATCTCCATCAATAATTTTTAAAAGCTTGCTTGCGTCCTTATGTTTGTAATAATATATGTTTTCGTTTGAGTCTTTTAATAATATTTCAATTTTTGAGCGGGGATACAAATCCTTTGAAAAATTTCCAATCCAAAACGAAACAGCATAATCTTCATTTGGCTTTGAATTTGGGATTTTAGTCTCAACTATTCTATTGTAATTTGTTAAGTCACCGGTTTTTGCTCCCATACCTTCATAAGTTAAAGACGAACTCAAATTGTTAAAATTGTCATAAACAAAGCTTTTAACAGAATCAGAATAAAGCAGATTATCAAAAGCAAAAAGTGGCCTTGAATTAATTTCATTTTTAATATTATCTTTTAATGAATCGGCAAAATTTACAAGAACACTAAATGGCAATTCGTATAAATCAAATTTTTTTGTTTCAAGTATTTTTTTTGATTTACTAATAATATTTTTTTCATGAATTGAAATCTCATCACAATTACCAACTAATAGTAAAAATGGTTTTTCAGATTCGAAATCTTTTAGAATTTCCAATTTTCGGTATGGTTCAAGAAAAATTTGAAGGTTTTTATAAGTCTGGTTGATTGATGTTCTGCTCAACATTACTGCATTTGTCGGCAAACCGGTTTTAAGGCAGGCCGGATAAAGGTCTTTAGCAATATCACATTTGTTACCCCACCAAATATTTTCCGAACCTATATGGAAATATGGAATAGGAATGATGGCCTGGTAATTTTCAGAAGAGATTTTATGCACCCATTGATTTTCAGGTAATTTATTTTCACGATCATCTAAAAGCGTGAATTTATTATTGAGTGAATCTCCTCTCTTATGTGAGAAACTCCATGCGTCATAAAAAATAATGGCCAAAGGAATTAATAACCACAAATATTTTATGTAAATATTTTTTTTAGATTTTGATTTTTGCCAGATTAGGTAAAAAACAATAATGTTCATAACATAATAGAAAATCCATGAAAAACGGCTGATTCCTCTCATTTGCTTGATTGGCCCCATATATTTAACCAAGTCTTCCATCCACAAAATAAAAGGAACTCCAAATGAATATAATAAACTTGCAAAACTTGTCCAAAAAAGCAAGTTTAAGAAATCATTATCCGTAACACGCAAAATATTTTTAAACCTAAGTGTAAATAATCGTCCCATGATTTTTCCAAACACAATAAAAAAACCTATTGCTGCAACAAAACCTATATATGCAAAACCTTCCCAGTTTATATAATTGAATGTTGATAATTTATGAAGAAATCTTCCATAAGGTTTTGCAATCGGCAAGAAAACGCTTTCGGGGTAAGCCCGATAATATAAAAACCCCCATGGAAATGAAGTCCTGTTAGTCGCCCAATCATTGAAATACATTATTGCATTAATAATAATTACTGGTATTAAAATTTGGATAAAAACATTAATAATAAATGATTTAAATGAGGCGGGGTTTTTCTTATCAAAAAACAAAACATAAATCCAAAAGAAAAGTAGTATCAGCGCAAAGAAACCCAGAAAATACATGTGAGTCCCTATTGAAAATAAGGTGAGCAGCCCTATAAAAATGCTTGTAGAAACTTTTCTTTTTTCATAAAATTGCATTAACAAATACAAAATCGCAGGTAGAAAAAAGAGATACGATAATGAAAAATGACCGCTAAACCTGCCAATTTGTGGAGATAGATAAATAATAGCAACAGCGATTAGCGAGCTATACAAGACAGGCATTTTAAGTTTATAGAAGATCATAAACATTAGCAAGGCACCAAAGACAATTGAGATTAATGTCAGAAAATTCATTATGCCAATCGTATAAGAAGAAATATCGAAAATATTTCTGCTGATGAATTTTATTACATTTGTTGAAAGAGATTGGGCATCGGTATAAAAAGTTTGTTCTCCAAAGGGATAGTTCATTCCTGAAGTTCGCCAATAATCAGAGTCATGATTAACATGGTACATGTAAAAATAATAAGCTTTTAAACCATCGCCGCTTGTTGAAAAATATGTTGTATTTGGAGATTTTAATACTGATCCGTAAATAATAAA
This sequence comes from Bacteroidales bacterium, assembly GCA_016342645.1. Lineage (GTDB taxonomy): Bacteria > Bacteroidota > Bacteroidia > Bacteroidales > JAEINX01 > JAEINX01. The sequence goes on from JAEINX010000019.1 coordinate 23,186, forward strand.
TAAATATGTAAAGGAAAATAAAAAGGTAATTATTAATCCTAAAATCAGATTCTTTTTATTTAAAGTGTTTTTTTTCATTTATTTTTTCGTGTCGTAAGAGTAAAAAGTTGTAACCAATTCTGAACAAACCAATCTAACAATAAACCATGTTTGACTATTTTAATACTTAAAACTTCGTAATATCGAAAATTATCAAGAAATTTTTTAATATCATTCTTCTTCACTTTTATCAATAATATAGATTGGTCGTTTTTTTATTTCTACAAATAAATATCCCAAATATTCCCCAATTATTCCGAGTACAAAAAACAAGATACTGAATGATATACTAATTAAAACTATAATAGTTGTATATCCCGAGAAAGGATTACCCATAAACTTCATAATTACAGAATATACACTGACAATTATGCTTAAAATTCCAAATAAAACACCCACCATTAGGCTTATCTTCAAAGGTAATTGTGATGAAGAAGCTATTGCTGAAGCTGAGAGTATCATTAATTTAAATAAGCTATATTTACTTTTTCCTTTTGCTCGTGCCGGTACCTTAAAAGAAATTGTAGTTTTCTTAAATCCTATCATTTGAATTATTCCCCGAATAAAGCGATTTCTTTCCCTGTAATCAGTTTTTAAGATATTAACCACTTTCTTTGAAATAAGAAAAAAATCGGAAGCATTGGGTTCAATCTCAATCTTTGAAATTTTGTTCAAAAATTTATAAAATAATTTTGAAGTGATTTTTTTTACAAAACCGGCATCTTCCCGTTTTATTGATACCATATTAATAATATCAAAACCTTTTTCGTATTCCTCAACCATATCCTTTATCAATTCCGGTGGATGTTGTAAGTCGCTATCCATGCATATTACCATATCTCCGATTGAATAGTCAATTCCTGCAATCATTGCTGCCTCATGGCCAAAATTCCTTGAAAAATTAATTACTTTAACTGCTTCCTCATCCTTTTCAATTGTATTAAGTATATTTCTGCTATTATCAATACTTCCATCGTTAACAAAAATAATCTCATAATTACAATCAATTTTTTGCAGGTCTTTTTTTAATTCTTTCAAAAACAATGACAACATATCTTCTTCATTGTAAACCGAAACAACTATAGTTATTGTTTTTTTTTGCATAATATATCTTTAACAAATATTCATGTTTATTTTTTCAATATTACAAATTATATTTCATCCGTGTTCTATGTTTTGTTCATAGATTTTGTTCACTAAGTTATGTTTTTTTAAAATAATTGAAATTTAAATAATTATTAAAACTCATCAATTTCCTCAAATTCAATTATCTCTTTATGGTTGTTTTCATAAGCTTCACAATCAATTTCAACGGAAAGTTCTTTCAATGGAGGTTCAAAATCGCCCATACTATAATGTAAAGTCGAATCGGCATAAACTTTTTTCATATATAACGCCCAGATCGGCAAGGCCATATTTGCACCTTGCCCTAAAGTTATGGTTCTAAAATGAGCGGCACGGTCTTCACAACCGGTCCAGATACCGGAAGTGAGATCGGGGGTAACACCCATAAACCAACCGTCTGATTGATTTTGAGTTGTACCGGTTTTACCGGCAATGGGGTTAGTGAAACCGTAAGTTAAACGTAGCCTGATTCCTGTCCCGTATTGTGTTACTCCTTTCATCATATCAGCCATCAAGTAAGCAGTTTCTTCACTCATTGCCTCGGTTTGCTTTGGAGAGAACTTCTCAATAATATTACCGAATTTGTCTTCAATTTTGGTGATAAAAATCGGTTCAATATAAATACCTTTATTAGCAAAAGTATTCATTGCACCAACCATTTCGTATAATGAAATATCAGGCGTTCCTAAACAAATTGCAGGAACGGCAGGGATAAAACTAGTAACTCCCATTTTTTTTGCAATTTGTCGAACCGATTGAGGGGAATATTGTTTCATCAGATATGCCGACACCCAGTTCACCGAATTAGCTAATGCCCACTTTAGCGAAACCATTTCATTTTCTTTCTCTTTTGTAGAATTGCTTGGCTCCCATTTTGTACCGTCTGGAAGATCAATACTTTGTTGAACATTTGGAACTTTACTGCAAGGAGAATATTCACCGGCTTGCATAGCGAGAGTATAGAGAAATGGTTTGAATGTCGAACCAATCTGCCTTTTTCCATATTTTACAGGATCGTATTTAAAATATTTATAATCGGGCCCGCCAACATAAGCTTTGACATATCCGGTATGTGATTCCATTGACATCAAACCCGAACGAAGAAAAAATTTATAATATTTAATAGAATCCATTGGCGTCATAATAGTGTCTATTTCACCATCCCAAGAAAAAACGGTCATTTCAGTCGGAGTATTAAAAGATAATTCAATAGAATCTAAAGAAGACTCGGCGAGCTTCAATTTCCTATATCTTTCCGAACGTTTCATTGCCTGAGTCATCAAAAGCTCAATTAAAGAATCACTTTCATCTTCCTCAAAAACATAAGGAGCATTAGTAAAACCTTCCCAATGCTTATAAAAATTAGGTTGAAGAGTTTTTCCAAGATGTTTGCTAACAGCTTCCTCAGCATATTTTTGCATTCTGGAATCAATAGTTGTATAAATTTTTAAACCATCTTTATAAAGATTGTAAGGAGATCCGTCTGCTTTAAAGTGTGAACTACACCAATTTTTTAATTGGCTTCGTAAATATTCTCTGAAGTGTTGTGCAATACCGGTATTATGAGCTTGTATCCTGAAATTTGACATGTCAATTTGAATTTCTTTGATCGAATCGCTAACTTGCTTTGAAATATAGTCATATTTTGCCATTTGTGATATAATAATATTTCTTTTTTTAAATGCATTATTCGGATTTCTTACCGGACTGTATTTTGTGGGAGCATTGACCACACCTACCATTAAAGCAGCTTCTTCGACTTTAAGTGAATCAGGAGTTTTATTAAAAAAAGTTTTTGAAGCAGATTTAATTCCAAACGAACGGCTACCAAAAGGAACTGTATTAAAATACATTGCAATAATTTCTTCTTTTGAGTAATTTCGTTCCAGTTTAACAGCAGTTATCCATTCCTTGAATTTTGAAAGAACAAGGTCAAGAGTTGAAGGATTTCTTTCTCGGGGGAAAAGGTTTTTTGCAAGTTGTTGTGTGATAGTGCTTCCGCCTCCCCTATCAACGTTTAAAACAATACCTGAAAAAGTTCTTAGCAGAGCACGTTGATCTATACCTGAGTGTTCTTCGAATCTGATATCCTCGGCTGCAAGTAAAGCGTTTATTAAGTTATCAGATAAGTCTTGATAATGAACGTTTGACCGATTTTCAATATAATAAGTTCCAAGTAGCGTGCTATCAGATGAGTAAACTTCAGAGGCAAGATTACTCTTTGGATTTTCTAACTCTTCGAAAGTCGGCATAGGGCCAAATTTTTCATTTGAAATAATTACAAAAAGCAATATAATTGAAAATAAACCTACAAAATAAAGAATCCAGAAACCTAATATATATTTATAATATTTCTTTCTCAGTTTTTTATTTTTCCCCATTATTAGAATTATTAATTATCAAAATGTATAACATTTTTAATACGTTTTTATTGAATATTTTCTTCAATTCGTATTCCAATATCTGCTATACCCTCTAAAATATCAACTCTCATTGCCTGCTCAAATTCAAAAATATACGTGCCCTTTTCGGGAAATACCAAATCATTTTTTAAAAGAATATTATTTTCTTTGAGTTTACTCAATCCATTTCCTAACCATTTTCCGTTTATGTCAGCAAGAATGCATTCAATTGTATCTTTTGAAATGCTCCCGTCTGGAAGCTGTGTAGAAATAAACAGGTATAAATTACTGTATTTATAATTTGTTGTATTTCTTATGTTTATGAAAAATTGATTTTGAGAAATTGTATCGGAAATTTCTATTTTAAATGAAACTTTATTTTTTTTATCCCAATTTGTATTTTCAAATGAAAAATTTTTATCGTAAACACTTTTCAAATCACATGATGATAAAAATAAAACAATCAAAAATGAAATTAAAAAGAAAGGCTTAGATGAGAAAAATATTTTCATTAAAAAGCAGCTTTTATAAATAAAGCTAAAATATGCTATTTATTGTTTTTTGATTGAATTTATAGAAATTATTTATCAAATCGGGTTAAATCACCTTGTTCAACAGCATCCTGAAAATCAATTTTTGTTTCTTTAACATATTCAAAGTCTTCAAGTTTATCGGGAAATTTATTTCGTGAATTCATTTTAATAATTTTTTTAACATTTTCTAAAGGAATAACAAGGGTTCGCGACGGTTCACTTATATACGAATACCACATTAATTCCTTAAATACATCCAATTTTTGGTAAATTCCTTCTCCTTTTTTAGATTTTAGAATTATTTCGGTATTAGGAAATTTATTTAATGCTTCTGCATAATTGTCATACTCATAATTCAAACAGCATTTTAGTTTTCCGCATTGGCCTGCAAGTTTTTGAGGATTCAGTGATAGTTGCTGTGCTCTGGCAAAATTAGTCGTAACCGATTTGAAATTTGTAAGCCAGGTTGAACAGCAAAGTTCTCTTCCACAGGATCCAATACCACCTATCCGACTTGCTTCCTGTCTAACCCCGATTTGTTTCATTTCTATTCTAACCTTGAATTCTTCCGCTAATAGTTTTATCAGTTCACGAAAGTCAACGCGGTCTTCGGCAGTATAATAAAAAACAGCTTTAGTTTTATCGCCCTGATATTCAATATCGTTAAATTTCATTTCAAGATTAAGTTTGCTTGCAATTTTTCGTGTTTCGAACATTGTTTTATTTTCAATTTCAACTGCTGTTATCCATTTTTCGATATCAGTCATTCTTGCACGCCTATAAACTTTCTTTATATTTTCAGATTTCGGATTGATAAATTTTTTCTTCATTTGCAATCGGGCAGATTCTCCGGTTAAAGTAACAAAACCAACGTCATGGCCTGGCGATGCCTCAACAGCAACAATATCGCCAATAAACAATTCCATCTCGGGTGTTTTGCGGAAAAAACATTTTCTGCTATTTTTAAATCTTACTTCAATACAATCAAATTCATCAAACTTATTAGGAAGGTTCCTTGTTTTTAACCAATCACCATCGTCTAATTTGCTAAATCCATGACGAAAAACAGTTTCGGAGTTTTCGAATAATTTAGGCGTTTTACAGCAACCTCTTGAGAAAAATGAATTGGTTTCAGAGTCAATATTTTTGTTGTCCATATATTTTCGTTTTATGGCTCAAAATTACAAATTATATTTTTAGTCATGAAAATAATATTTTTGTAAAATTCAAAATGGGAAATCCTGATTTGGAAGTAAGAATTAAAATTTTGAAATATTTTGACCTCTCAAAAAAGGAATATATTCCTCAATTTGTGATTTAAATCGTTTTATGTCTTCGGAAAAAGTGATACAAAAAATTTTGTCTTAGTGCAAAAACTAAATAGAATCTACCGCTTATCACCGAAAAACTTCCTAATTCTAAAACTTGCTTGATTTGCTAGTGATTTGATAATACTTTTGTAAAAGTAAAATTGATAGCATGAAGCTGTATAGAACTGTAGATTTGTATTACGAAAATATTCATGAATTTGTTTTTGAAATTATAATGAGCCGCGTTTTTTGTTGGCTGTTCATAAAACAAATATTTGATATAGATGTTTTTCAAAAATCTTCGTTTGAAAATTACGAACTGTTATATGTGAACAAAAAATTGAGTGTTATTAAAGTGCAATTGTCGTTAACAAAAGTTGATGATAATGTTAACGGAAACATTCGTAACTCCTCAAACTCCCCTTTTAGGAATATTAAATATTTTTATATATGAAAAAAATTGAACTAAAAAATTACTTTTTGATAAAAAAACATTATTTTTTTTTGATTATTAATAAATTTGTATAATTTTGTTATCCTGAAATAGGATTGAAATATTGATAAGTTTGTTAAAGATATGTTAATCAAGAATTTAAATTTTATTTGCGAAAACTTAAACAAAGGAGATAGTATAAAAATAAAATAAAATTAAAATTTAATATAAAATTCAAGAAAATTATTTAGTAACTAAAAACTTTATTTATGAAAAAATTTACAAAAATTGCTGCAATACTATTTGTGATATTGTTATCATCATTTAGTATGTCTGCACAAACTCTTACCACAAATCTTATTTGTGATACGGAGTATCAGCCCGGAGAGACAAATGACCTTAGTTTTAATTTGGCCATTGAGACTCCCAATTATGATTACGGTACATATTTCGAAGTAGAGTTGCCTGCTGGTTTTGAATACATTGGGGCAACGCCTATTAATTATGTAACACCTTACTATGATGCCGTTAATCATAAAGTAATCTGGGATGGCTGGTTTTATTATAGCGCTGTCCCCGAAAACTTTAATTTCTTTATCACGGTAGATGTTGATGAAGCTGTGACAGGTGACAAAACTGAAAATTATCTGGTAAAAGATTACCAAGGTAATGAATTTCCCGGAGAATATGTTATTTACCAACAGGCTCAAATACCTGGAAAAATCCAAGGGCTTGTAACTTCAGCTTTAACCGGACTACCAATCCATGGTGCAACCGTTACAGCCACTATTGCCTCAGGTGGTGTAGATTATGACTACATTGCCTACACAAATGCGAGTGGCCATTATATTATGCAAGGTGTTGTACCGGGAGATTATGATCTAAAAGCAACTGCTTACGGTTTTTCTCCAAAGTACGAAACGGGAGTAACAGTTTTAAGCGGTCAACCAACAACTGTTAATTTTTCGTTAAACAGATTACCTGCTAAGTTGCAAGGGTATGTTATGGAAGCAGATCAAGATGGTCAACCTATTCAGGGAGCTACTATTACTGCCGATGGCATTAGAGATGGAGTAACGTATCAGTACACGACCCAATCCGGTCCTGATGGTTTTTACCAAATAACAGATATGGTAGGTGGTGTTTATAATATTACCGCAGAGGCAGATTGTTATGAAACCTTCACTTATCAAGGATGGAATTTACCTGCCGGATATACAACATATTTGAATTTTGACTTAATTCCGGTTTTTTATATTGTAACCACTGAAGCGAACCCAATTGAGGGAGGAACAACAAGTGGTGACGGAACTTATCAGTGTGGAACAGAAGCTACTGTTATTGCCGACCCATATACCGATTGGTTTTTTATAAACTGGACTGAAGGTGGGGTAGAGGTGTCAACAGATGCTTCATATACATTTACAGTTGCAAATGACGTAACACTCATTGCTAACTTTGAGTACTCACCTCCACCTGCACCAATTCTTGTTAGTGCAACACCAGGTATTGAAGAAATTACTTTAGTCTGGGAGCCAATTCCTATAGAAAAAACAGGGCACTTCAATTTTGGAGGCGGAAACGCTGCCGATCCCGTATGGACAATTTATATTGGCGGAGCAACTGTTAGCGGTATTGATCTTGTTGCAGGCGATGAAATTGCAATATTTGATGGCGAAACTATGGTAGGTTTAATTGACCTTACACAGGTTTGTACACCGGATAATCAGTTCGAGAACGCTTTGCCTGTATTCCAAACGCTTACTGCCGGACCCGGTTATACTCCCGGAAATGAATACTCATTCAAAGCATGGAGTGAAGCTAATCAGGAAGAATATGATGAATTTGAAATTGTATTATCCGATCCTTATGGAGGAGCCTGGACAGGTCTTGTATTCCCCGCAGGAGATGGACAATATAGTATGGTTGAATTAGACTTTGTAGGTGGACCCCCACCAACATTATTTAATGTTTATTATGAAGATGGTACACTTGTAGTTGGAGATATTGATGCTTTAACCTATACTGATATGGGTTTGATAGCCGGACAAGAATATTGTTATTATGTAACACAAATTCTTGAAGGTGGATTAGAATCAGCTCCTTCAAATATTCTTTGTGCTACACCTGATCCTTATATGTACACAGTAACCACCGAGGCTAATCCACCTGAAGGTGGTACAACTGCCGGAGATGGTACTTTTGCAGAAGGAACAATGGTTACTGTTAATGCATATCCGAATACAGATTGGGAATTCATTAATTGGACAGTTGACGGAATTGAAGTAGCTATTGATCCTTCTTATACCTTTACTCTAATTGAAGATATTCTTCTCGTTGCTAATTTTGAATTAATTCCTATTCCTGCACCTATTTTAGTGAGTGCAACAGCGGGAGTTGAAGAAGTTAGCCTACTATGGGAAGCCATTCCTGAAGAAGGAACAGATGCAAATCTCAATGAAGGCTTTGAAACTTGGCCACCTGTCGATTGGACTATTGTTCAGGGCGAATGTTCACCAACAAATGATATTACTCAAAACGGTGATCAATTCTATACTGGTTTATATTCTGCAAGATTCTCATCTTATAGTACATGTGCTACTTACGATGAATACCTAATTACACCGGAATTGAATACAACAGCCGGTGACCAAACAATATCATTCTGGTACAAGAGATATTCATATGGTAGTGAGGTGTTTACTGTTGGTTGGTCATCTACGGGAACAAATGTTGCTACTGATTTTACATGGGGACCCGAAGTAAGCGATGCTACAATTGACTGGCAACAATATGTTAACACAGAATTACCTGTTGGAACAAAATACGTTGCTATACATTACTATAGTGATTATATGTATTATCTATATGTAGATGATGTAGAAGGCCCTGCACTTGCCGGAGGATCATCAACATTATTCAATGTTTATTATGAAGATGGTACACTTGTGGAAGGAGATGTTGAAGGATTAACTTACACAGATACTGAACTAACTGCCGGACAAGAATATTGTTATTATATAACACAAATACTTGAAGGTGGAATTGAATCAGATCCTTCAAACATTCTTTGTGCAACACCACTTGCTCCAACTGAATATACAGTAACAACCGAAGCTAATCCACCTGAAGGTGGTACAACAGCCGGTGACGGAATTTATGAAGAAGGTACTGAAGTAACAGTTTATGCATATCCTAATACTGATTGGGAATTCATTAACTGGACAGTAGATGGAACAGAAGTTTCTATTGATGCGGAATATACATTTACAATTATGGGTGATATTCTTTTAGTAGCTAACTTTGAATACTCTCCACCACCGGAACCATTTGCAATTCCATTCTGTGAATACTGGGATTCAGGTGACTTCGAAACAAATTACTGGACTCCTGACGGTACTAACTGGTCAGTTACAACGACTTTTGGTAATCCTTTACCATCAGCTAAATTTAGCTGGAGCCCTCAGGTAACAAATTACTCAATGGCATTAAGCAGTTGGCAATTTGATGCAACTGTATTAACAGAAGTTGCTTTAAAATATGATCTCTATTTAAGTAATTATAGCTTAGCAACAATTGAAGGATTATTAGTTGAAGTATATGATGGAGCCGCATGGTATGAAGTTGCAAATTATACTAACGTAAATGGTAGTATTCCATGGACTTCATTTGAATATGATATTTCAGCAATTGCTGCAGGAAATATAATTAATGTACGTTTTGTTGCCTACGGTGAAGATTCGTATAATATCAACAATTGGAACATAGACAATATTTGTTTAGATGATGAAGTTCCACTTCCTGGCCCTGTGTTAGTAAGCGTAACACCAGGTGTTGAAGAACTTACTCTTCTTTGGGAACCTATTCCCGAAGCAAAAACAGATCACTTTAATTTCCAAGGTGGAAGTGCTGCCGATCCTGTTTGGACAATTTACCTTGGCGGTGCAACTGTTGGTGGAACTGATCTCGTAGCCGGAGATGAAATCGCTGTTTTTGACGGTGATCTAATGGTTGGTGTTATTGAACTTACCCAAGTTTGTACACCCGATAATCAATTCGAGAATGCCATACCTGTATTTAGTACTCTAACATCAGGCCCTGGTTACACACCCGGAAATGCATACTCATTCATTGCATGGAGTGAAGCTAATCAAGAAGAATATCCTGAATTTGAGATCACTCTTTCCGATCCTTATGGAGGAGCTTGGATGGAATTAGTATTCCCAACCGGAGACGGACAATATAGTATGGCTGAATTAGAATTTGTAGGTGGTCCAACACCAACATTATTCAATGTTTATTACGAAGATGGAACACTCGTAGCCGGTGGAGTTGAAGGAAACACTTATACCGATATGGGGCTAATAGCCGGTGATGAATATTGCTATTATGTAACACAAATTCTTGAAGGTGGAATAGAATCAGGCCCATCAAATGTTGAATGTGGAATTCCTATTGCTCCAGACTATACCGTAACAACCGAAGCTAATCCTCCTGAAGGTGGAACAACTGCCGGTGACGGTGTATATGCTGCCGGAACTGAAGTAACGGTTAATGCCTATCCTAACACAGATTGGGACTTCATTAACTGGACAGTTGACGGAGTAGAAGTAGCTGTTACACCTGATTATACCTTTACACTTGAAAGTGATATTTTATTAGTCGCAAACTTTGAATATAATCCTCCACTTGGACCTGTGCTTGTAAGTGCAACTCCGGGAATCGAAGAAATTACTTTGGTTTGGGAAGCAATGCCTGAAGTAAAAACAGGTCATTTTATTTTCGAAGGTGGAAATGCAGCCGATCCTGTATGGACAATTTACATTGGCGGTGCAACTGTAGGCGGAGTTGATCTTGTAGGAGGTGATGAAATTGCAATTTTCGATGGTGAAACTATGGTAGGTGTAATTGAACTTACACAAGTTTGTACACCGGACAATCAATTCGAGAATGCAATGCCTGCATTCCAGACATTAACAACTCAACCGGGTTACACACCAGGAAATGTATATTCATTCATAGCTTGGAGCGAAGCAAACCAGGAAGAATATGATGAATTTGATATTACCTTATCCGATCCTTACGGCGGAGCATGGACAGAATTAGTATTCCCTACAGGTGATGGACAATATAGTATGGCTGAATTAGAATTTGTAGGTGGACCTCTACCAACCTTGTTCAATGTATATTATGAAGATGGTACACTTGTAGCAGGCGATGTTGAAGGATTAACCTATACCGATATGGGTCTGACAGCCGGACAAGAATATTGTTATTATGTAACACAAATTCTTGAAGGCGGAATAGAATCTCCACCATCAAATGTACTTTGTGCTACACCTGATCCTTATATGTACACAGTAACCACTGAGGCTAATCCACCGGAAGGAGGAACAACAGCAGGAGATGGTACTTTTGCAGCAGGTACTCAAGTTACAGTAAATGCCTATCCAAATACTGATTGGGAATTTATTAACTGGACAGTTGACGGAGTAGAGGTTTCTATACTTGCTGAATATACATTCACACTTGAAGGTGATATTCTTTTGGTTGCAAACTTTGAATATATACCTGTTGGAGCCCCTGTTTTAGTAAGTGCAACACCGGGAATTGAAGAAGTAAGCTTATTATGGGAAGCCATTCCTGAAGAAGGAACAGATGCAAATCTCAATGAAGGCTTTGAAACTTGGCCTCCTGTCGATTGGACTATAGTTCAGGGCGAATGTTCACCAACAAATGATATTACTCAAAACGGTGATCAATTCTATACTGGTTTATATTCTGCAAGATTCTCATCTTATAGTACATGTGCTACTTACGATGAATACCTAATTACACCGGAATTGAATACAACAGCCGGTGACCAAACAATATCATTCTGGTACAAGAGATATTCATATGGTAGTGAGGTGTTTACTGTTGGTTGGTCATCTACGGGAACAAATGTTGCTACTGATTTTACATGGGGACCCGAAGTAAGCGATGCTACAATTGACTGGCAACAATATGTTAACACAGAATTACCTGTTGGAACAAAATACGTTGCTATACATTACTATAGTGATTATATGTATTATCTATATGTAGATGATGTAGAAGGCCCGGCACTTGCCGGAGGAACATTATTCAATGTATATTATGAAGATGGTACTCTGGTTGAAGGAGAAGTTGATGGTTTAACTTATACAGATACTGAACTGATAGCCGGACAAGAATATTGTTACTATGTTACACAAATACTTGGAGGTGGAATTGAATCAGATCCTTCAAACATTTTATGTGCAACACCATTGCCTCAACCCGAATATACAGTAACAACCGAAGCCAATCCTCCAGAAGGTGGTACAACTTCAGGCGACGGAACTTACGTTGTAGGTGCCGAAGTTACAGTAAATGCATATCCTAATACCGATTGGGAATTTGTTAACTGGACAGTTGACGGACTAGAAGTTTCAATTCTTCCCGAATATACTTTCATATTGGAAGGTGATATTTTATTAGTTGCTAACTTTGAATATTACCCACCGGGCGCACCTATTCTTGTAAGTGCCACACCGGGTATCGAGGAAATTACATTGATTTGGGAACCTATTCCTGAAACAAAAACAGATCATTTCAATTTCGAAGGTGGAAGTGCTGCCGATCCTGTTTGGACAATTTATCTTGGTGGTGCAACTGTTGGTGGAACCGACCTTGTTGCCGGAGATGAAATTGCTGTTTTTGACGGTGATTTAATGGTTGGTGTTATTGAACTTACACAAGTTTGTACACCCGATAATCAATTCGAGAATGCAATACCTGTATTTAGTACATTAACATCAGGCCCAGGTTACACACCAGGAAATCCATATTCTTTCATAGCATGGAGCGAAACAAATCAAGAAGAATATCCTGAATTTGAACTTACATTATCTGATCCTTACGGTGGAGCATGGATGGGATTAGTATTCCCTGATGGTGACGGACAATACAGCATGGCTGAATTAGAATTTATCGGCGGACCTCAACCAACATTATTCAATGTTTATTATGAAGATGGTACGCTCGTTGCAGGAGAAGTTGATGGATTAACTTATACAGATACCGGCCTAAGTTACTTACAAGAGTATTGTTATTATGTAACACAAATTCTTGAAGGCGGTATAGAATCACCTGCTTCAAATGTTCTTTGTGTAACACCAATACCTCCTGATTATACAGTAACAACCGAAGCTAATCCTCCAGAAGGCGGTACAACAGCCGGAGACGGTGTTTATACTGCAGGTACAGAGGCAACAGTTTACGCGTATCCTAATAATAATTGGGATTTCATTAATTGGACAGTTGACGGAGTAGAAGTTTCAATACTTCCTGAATATACTTTCATTGTTGAAGGAGATATTCTATTAGTAGCTAACTTTGAATATAATCCTCCTATACCATTCGATCTTCCATTCTGTGAATACTGGGATTCAGGTGACTTTGAAACAAATAACTGGACTCCTGAAGGTGATAACTGGTCAGTTACTACTACTTTTGGAAATCCTGAACCATCAGCTAAATTTAACTGGAGTCCTCGAGTATATACCTATTCATTTGCTTTAAACAGTTGGCAATTTGATGCAACAGCATTAGATGTCGTTTGGTTAAATTATGACCTTTATTTGAGTAATTATAGTTTAGAAACAATTGAAGGATTATCAGTTGAAGTATTTGATGGAACTACATGGTATGAAGTTGCAACTTATACAAACGAAAATGGTAGTATAGAATGGACTTCATTCTCACATGACGTTTCTCAATATGTAGCCGGATACATTTTCAATGTTCGATTTACAGCTTACGGTGAAGATTCATATAATATTAATTACTGGAATATTGATAATATTTGTCTTGATGATCAAGGACCTGAATATTATACAGTAACAACCGAAGCTAATCCACCTGAAGGTGGTACAACAACCGGTGACGGAACATTTGAAGTAGGAACTGAAATAACAGTAAGTGCTTATCCAAATACCGATTGGGATTTCATTAACTGGACAGTTGACGGAGTAGAAGTAGCAGTTACACCTGATTATACCTTCACTTTAGAAGGAGATATTCTGTTAGTAGCCAACTTCGAATATAATCCTCCACTTGCACCGATACTTATAAGTGCAACTCCGGGAATCGAAGAAATTACTTTGGTTTGGGAAGCAATTCCTGAAGCAAAAACAGGACACTTCAATTTCGAAGGCGGAAGTCCTGCCGATCCTGTATGGACTATTTATGTAGGTGGTGCAACAGTTGGAGGAATTGACCTTGTAGCCGGAGACGAAATAGCAATTTATGATGGAGAATTGATGGTAGGAGTATTTACACTTACTCAAGTTTGTACACCTGACAATCAATTCGACAATGCTATGCCGGTATTTAGCGTATTAACTTCTGGCCCTGGTTATACAGTAGGAAATGAATATTCATTCAAAGCCTGGAGCGAAGGTGCACAGATGGAGTATGATGAGTTTGACATTACATTATCCGATCCTTATGGAGGAGCCTGGACAGGCTTGGTATTCCCTGATGGAGACGGACAATACAGTATGGCAGAATTAGACTTTGTAGGTGGCCCGATTGATCCATTCTTTAATGTTTATTATGAAGATGGTACACTTGTAGAAGGTAATGTTCAAGGATTTACCTATACAGATATTGGCCTAATAGCCGGACAGGAATATTGTTATTATGTAACACAAATTCTTGAAGGCGGAATAGAATCAGCTCCTTCAAATGTTCTTTGTGCAACACCATTGCCGCAAGAATATACAGTAATCACTGAAGCTAATCCTCCTGAAGGAGGTACAACAGCAGGAGATGGTACTTTTGCTGCAGGTACAATGGTAACAGTAAATGCCTATCCAAATACTGATTGGAATTTCATTAACTGGACAGTTGACGGAGTAGAAGTAGCAGTTACACCTGATTATACCTTCACTTTAGAAGGTGATATTCTTTTAGTAGCCAACTTCGAATATAATCCACCACTTGGACCTATACTTGTAAGTGCAACTCCGGGAATCGAAGAAGTAACCTTGGTTTGGGAAGCAATTCCTGAAGCAAAAACAGGACACTTCAATTTCGAAGGCGGAAGTCCTGCCGATCCTGTATGGACTATTTATGTAGGTGGTGCAACAGTTGGAGGAATTGACCTTGTAGCCGGAGACGAAATAGCAATTTATGATGGAGAATTGATGGTAGGAGTATTTACACTTACTCAAGTTTGTACACCTGACAATCAATTCGACAATGCTATGCCGGTATTTAGCGTATTAACTTCTGGCCCTGGTTATACAGTAGGAAATGAATATTCATTCAAAGCCTGGAGCGAAGGTGCACAGATGGAGTATGATGAGTTTGACATTACATTATCCGATCCTTATGGAGGAGCCTGGACAGGCTTGGTATTCCCTGATGGAGACGGACAATACAGTATGGCAGAATTAGACTTTGTAGGTGGCCCGATTGATCCATTCTTTAATGTTTATTATGAAGATGGTACACTTGTAGAAGGTAATGTTCAAGGATTTACCTATACAGATATTGGCCTAATAGCCGGACAGGAATATTGTTATTATGTAACACAAATTCTTGAAGGCGGAATAGAATCAGCTCCTTCAAATGTTCTTTGTGCAACACCATTGCCGCAAGAATATACAGTAATCACTGAAGCTAATCCTCCTGAAGGAGGTACAACAGCAGGAGATGGTACTTTTGCTGCAGGTACAATGGTAACAGTAAATGCCTATCCAAATACTGATTGGACATTTATCAACTGGACAGTTGACGGAGTAGAAGTAGCTGTAACACCGGATTATACTTTCACTTTAGAAGGAGACATCCTATTAGTTGCAAACTTCGAATATAATCCTCCTATGCCGTTTGATATTCCATTCTGTGAAGGTTGGGATTCAGGTGACTTTGAAACAAATAATTGGACCCCTGACGGTGCTAACTGGTCAGTTTATACTTATTCCGGAAACCCTGCCCCAACAGCTAAATTTAACTGGAGCCCTCAAGTAACAAATTATTCAATGGCATTAAGCAGTTGGCAATTTGATGCAACAGCATTAGATGTTGTTACTCTAGATTATGACCTTTATTTGAGTAATTATGATTTGGCAACTGTTGAAGGATTATCAGTTGAAGTATTTGATGGAACTACATGGTATGAAGTTGCAAATTATACAAACCAAAATGATGACATCCCATGGACATCATTCTCACATGATGTTTCTCAATATGTAGCCGGATATATTTTTAATGTTCGATTTACAGCCTATGGTGAAGATTCGTATAATATTAATTACTGGTATATTGATAACATTTGTCTTGGTGACTTTATTGGTGGCCCGGTTATCACTACTATAAACGATGTTGAAACAGGAGATCCTGATAATGTGGTTGTACCAATAACTGTTGAAAACTTTATGAATGTAGCTGCTATTTCTCTTACTATGAATTTTAGTATGGAAGAGCTTGTTTATGTAGATTATCAAAACGTAAATCCTGCACTTGCTGGAATGTATATTTATGATTTAGAAGGAGAAGTTTCCGCCTCATGGCAAGATGATATGGGCGGAGTAACAATTCCAAACGACGAAGTATTATTTGAACTCGTATTTGCCGCAGTTCCCGGAATAGTTTCTTCTACTATTGAATGGGACGTGGATAATTGTGAATATGCTGATCCTGATCTAGTGGTATTAGAAGCAGAATTCTTTGACGGTCTTGTAACTATTCTTTCTTCAAGTTTAAGCGGTAATGTTTACTATGGCGACATAGATAATACAGGACTGAGTTATACTGATGTTGGATTAGTTGATGCCTATACTTTAGAAGTAGAATATGTGACTCAAACAGATGAGTTTGGATTTTATAATTTTGAAGTTGTTCATTATGGTGAATACATTGTAACTCCTAATATTGGTCTTGCTTGGGATCAGTCTGCTAACTCAACAGATGCTCTTGCTATTATGTATGACTTTATTGGCACACAACCATTATACGGACTATATTGGGGAGCTGGTGATGTTACCGACGATGGAATTCTTAATTCAGCTGATGCCTTAGCTGTACAGTTAAGATATATTGGATTTAATACTGAATTTCCTGCCGGTGACTGGATTGCTGACGATGGCGCCGTTGATGTTCCAACTGTAACTTATTTAGATGTTATGGCATTATATTATGGTGATGTTAACGGTACTGCTGATTTACCATTAGGAGCTAAATCTTCAGAACCATCAGTAATGCTTGCTTACGAAGGTGAAATTAATTTGATGAGTGATATCATTGATATTCCTGTTTCAGTTAAAAATAATCTCGAAGTTGGAGCTGTTTCACTTGTTTTTAATTATCCTGCTTCATTAGAAATCATGGATGTAACTATCAATTCTGATGAAAAAGTATTATTTAATGCCGAAAACGGAGAATTAAGTATTTCATGGGCAAGTCTTAATGCACTTAATTTAATGGATGGCGAGCAATTAATTAACTTAAAAGTTAAAACTAATAATGCAAGCAACATCGAATTTACATTAAATGATCATAGTGAACTGGCTGATGCTTCAGCTAATACTCATAAAAATGTTATTATCACTATGCCAAGCTTACAAGATGCTGAATACTCTTTAACTAACTATCCTAACCCATTCAATAATACTACTAATATTCAGTATGTATTACCTGAAGACGGATATGTTACACTTAAAGTTTATAACTTGCATGGTGAATTAGTTAGAACTTTGGTCAATAGCCAACAAGCTGCTAATAATTATGAAGTTAAATTAAATGCTATGAATATTCCTGCCGGTGTTTACACATACAGGTTAGAAGTTCAGGGAACAATTAGAAACTTTGTATTGACTAACAGAATGGTTATTACTGAATAGCACATAAAAAGAGAGATCGGAAGATTTTCTTCCGATTGCTCTTTATTGAAAAAAAAGGGGAAGCATTAAATTGCTTCCCCTTTTTTATTTGAATTAAAATTTGTTTTTGAAATAAAAACGTTAACCTTTATTCATTTTTCAAATTCGTTTAAGTTAAGAACATTCCTTTATTTTCTTAGTTTCCACTATTTCACGTGTGTACGCCAAATCCCTTAAGTTCAATTAAAAAACTGCTATATTGGCAAATGGAATAAATGGTTTCGATGAGTTGTTTAATTGATCAATACGAATTAATTATACGGTAAAGACGAGATGAGAAATTAAAAAGTGTTGGGTTAATAAAGTGGTTCCTTTGTAACTTTAGTGGCAACATAATTTTATTTCGAACACCCTATTTTACTTATTCCTATTAATAACCAATGTAAGTTTTTCCGATTTAGGGACAAAGAAAACTTATCAACGATAGACATTAAATCCTAAATCTTTATTCGTTAATCAGTGTTCGATATTCAAATAATTTTTTTACATTATTTATATTATAATTTGTATTATCTCGTTATATGTTGATAATGTGAAAAGCTTTTCTAAACATAATATTCCAAAAGCTTATGTATTTTTATAATACAAAAGAAAATATTTATGATTGCTGATAAACATACACTTGTGTGCCTAAGCACTTCGGTAAGCAGGTGTAAGAAAATTATTTTAAATAAATCTGCCTCGCAAAGATTACGATCCCGATAGTTATTAAAATTATCAACAACAAATATCGGTGAAAATCAGCGTAACTTGTGGGAAAAAAATTATTAAAAAAATGAAAACAACTATCAAAGCCTTATTTTCATTGATAATATTTTCGATGATAATTTTCTCAAATGTTCATGCAAATGATTTTATTATTGAGACCCCAATTCATGATACTCTAAACGATAATAAATCAATAATAAATACTTTTGCAGAAAATGTTACTGCCTCCCCCGGAGAAAATGTAGAAGTTACGTTTAGTGTTACTGATTTCTATGATGTTGCTTCCATCTCATTAACTTTAAAATACGATAATTCAATATTAAATTATCTATCAACTGAGTATATTCATCCTGATATTAATACCGGCACATTTAATATAAACCAAAATCCTGGTGGAGATTTGAAAGTTGCGTGGTATAGTATATATCCGGTGAATATAGGTAATGATGATTTATTTAGAGTGTTATTTTCTTATAATGGAGGATATACCGAAATAAAATGGGATACCTTATCTACCGGAGCATGTGTATATACCGGTTTAGATTTCATAGAACTGCCGGCCATATTCCACAATGGAAGTGTAAGTATTTATAATGGACTTGAAATTTCAGGAAGTATCATTGATGATATAACTTTGGAAGGAGTTGAAGATGTTGAAGTAAGCTTTACAGGTTTGGGTAGTGTTCATACTAATCAGGATGGAGATTATCTGCAAAGTGTTCCAATGGATTGGAGTGGGACATCAGAGCCTCAGAAATTATATTATTCTTTTGAACCCGAAATACGTACTTACTCCAATGTAAACACAAATCATGAAGACCAGGATTTTACAGGTACTTATACTCCTCAACATTTTAATATTTCCGGGAAAATTACTGATTCGGAAACAAGCATTGGAATTGAAGGGATTAAAGTAACATTTACAGGACTTCCTGATGTTTTCACCGATCAAAACGGGGATTACATGCAGCAGGTTCCTTTCGGATGGAGTGGATTTAGTGAACCTCAATCCGATTCTTATAAATTTCAACCTGAGCAAATAGAATATGCAAATGTAACGGTAGATATAACAGATCAAGATTTTATCGGACAAAAAGTCTTTAGTATTTCCGGATTAATTACCGATAATTCTTCCGGTTTTGGTATCGAAAATGTTGAAATTGATTTTGATGAATTAGGAATTGTCTTAACTAACAGCGACGGTTATTATATAATTTATGTTCCGGATTCGTGGAGTGGTTTAGCAATACCCGTTAAGGAAGGATATAGTTTTGATCCTCTGAAAAGAGAGTATTTTAACGTAAGCTCAAATCTTGAAAATGAAGATTATATAGGAACACTTACAGCACAGTTTTATTTTATATCAGGAACAATATTAGATAATCAAAGTATAGGTATTGAAAATGTTATAATAAATTTTTCAAATATTGGAAATGTTTTTACTGATTCAAATGGAAATTATTCTCAAAATGTACCTTCCGGATGGAGTGGAGGAGCTACACCTGAACTTACGGGCTATATTTTTGAGCCGGAAAGTATGTATTATGAAAATGTTAACGAGGACCTAAGCGGACAAAATTATACTGGGATAAACACAATAATCATTTCCGGGTTTATTCTTGATAATTTGTCGGGAGACGGTATTGACGGAGTAAATGTTAATTTTACAGGTATCGGTGCAGCCCAAACAAATGATCAGGGATTTTATTCGAAAGAGATAGGAGCGGGTTGGTCAGGTAATGCTACTCCCTCAAAAATCGGATATTTATTTCAACCCGAACACAGGACTTATATAAATGTAACTGTTAACACAATTAATCAGGATTATTCAGGAACTCTCACCGATTTAACTCTAAATATAAGTGCTGATCCCCAGGAAATCTGTCTGGGATACCCAACTCAATTAAATGCAATAGCAAGCGGAGGTTCAGGAAATTATACCTATTCATGGCTGTCAAATCCTGTGGGTTTTTACTCAAACGAAGCTTCACCTATTGTATATCCCGACACAACAACAGTTTATTTTGCTTTTGTCAATGATGGAGAAACAACAGTTAATGATGCAATAAACGTGATTGTTAATTATTTGCCTGCAACTGCCGATCAGATTTTGGGAGTTGATACTGTTTGTATTAAGGAAGATCAGGTAATATTCTATGTTGATCCGATTCAAAATGCTACCGAATATTTATGGATTGTACCCCCAGGTGTAAGTATTAACAGTGGAAGTGGAACTAACAGTATATCTGTTTATTTCACTGAAAAATCTGCTACTGGATTGATTAGCGTTAGGGGAATAAATCAATGTGGTATAGGTTCTGAAACATTTAAAGAAGTTATTGTTAACCCATTACCTGAAGTAAGCTTAGATACTTTTGAAAATGTTTATGTTCAACTTGCATCTTATTTATTAAGTGGTGGCCATCCTGATGGTGGTATATTTTCAGGTGATTTTATAATTGGCAATTATTTTTATCCACCGTCTGCAGGAGTCGGCCCACACATTATTACTTACTATTATACTGATCCTGACAACGGCTGTGTTAACTCAGCATCACAGATATTAATTGTTACAAACTCACCCGGAGTTGATGAAAATCTTGACAATCTTCAAACAATACGAATTTTTCCTAATCCCTCCCAAGGGATTTTATGTTTTGAACTCCCAATTGACATAAAGTTTATTGATGTTTCTATATTTTCAATGCATGGTCAAATGGTTTTTAATTCTGCAATTAATAAAACCGATATTGAAAACCTAATCCACCAAATAGATATTTCTTTCCTACAAAGAGGGATTTATTTAGTAAAAATTTCAAATAATCATATCATAAGGACTGATAAGATTCTTCTCAAATAGTAAAATAAAATGTAATTTTTTTTAAAAAAAAGTATATTTTTTTTTGTTTTTTAAATATTTAGTTTTAATTTTGTAATGTTGTAGAAGGTGTGAAAACCTTAACCTGCTGATTTTGTTAGTTGTATAAAATAACAGAAACAGAATGATGATGTAATATATAAGAAAGATATTGAAATATTAAATTAGTAAAAATTAAAAATTACCTATTATGAAAAAATTTACACATTTAATTGTCACCTTTATTGTGATAATGAGTTTTGGGTTATCCCAAGGTTTTGCTCAAACAACCTATACATGGAACTTTACACCACCAAACGGACCTTTCTGGAGTATAGCGGGAAATTGGAGCCCTGTAGGTGTACCTACGGCTAATGATGATGTCATTATTGAAGACGGCGCACCTTTTCCAGCGTGCATTGGACCAAATTTTTGCAAAAATTTGACATTGGAGCCTACTGCTTCCCTTACAATTAATCCTGGAGCAACATTAACGGTATCAGGAAATATGCTTTTGAAATCAGATGCAACGGGAACAGCGAGGCATCACAATAATGGAACACTAATAGTTATCGGAACATCAACAGTACAGCAATATATTGTTGGAGCAGAATATCCTGACGGTAATGATCAATGGCATTTAATTTCACAACCTACCGCAAGCATTAATTCAACAACAGCATTTAATAATTGTTATCTTAAAGAGTTTAATGCAACAACCGCATTATATACTAATGTTGGGGCTGATCAAACCTTGAATACAATCATGAAAGGATATTCTGTTATGTATACATATGTTCCGGGTAGCCCAGCACCAACTTCCAAAATAATTTCATTCACAGGGACAATAAATAATGGGCCTTATTCATATAATTTAGTAAATTCGGATGAGGGCTGGAATCTTGTAGGTAATCCCTATCCTTCTTCGATTGACTGGGATAATGCAGGTTGGACAAAAACAAACCTTGAGGCAACGGTTTATGTGTGGAGCGTAGCAATAGGAAATTGGATTAGCTGGAATGGAACAGTAGGAGGTTTAACTGATGGTATCATTCCTCCCATGCAAGGATTCTTTGTTCAAGCAAATGGAGATAATCCTGTTATCGGTGTGACAAATACTGTGAGAAAACCCTCAACCCAAAATTTTTATAAAAATACAGTCCCCGAATTATTAACACTTGGCGTAACAGGATCAAATTCTTATTCGGACAAAGTATTTATTAACTTCAATTCAAATTCAACAGAAGGATTTGATGGAGATTTCGATGCACATAAATTGGCAGGAAACGAAACAGCACCTCAATTCTACTCAATAATTCCATGTTATGATTTATCAGTAAATGTATTACCTGAAATTACCGAAAACACTGAGATTTACCTTGGATTTACATGCGGAATTTCAGGAGACTTTACTATCACAGCCGATGGTATTGGAAGTTTTGGTTCTTCAGTA
>JAEINX010000020.1 GCA_016342645.1 Bacteroidales bacterium
TTTTCATTTTCTAGCGAATTATCAGTATTCGAGGCAATATGCTCAATATTCCAAACTTCATTCTTAAAAAGATGAAAGGGGAATTTATAAAATACAGGGAGTTTATACTTTTCGTTTTTTATGAGCTCCTTACCTTGGTTTATTACTGTTTGGATATTATGCAATAAGAGAAGTGGTCGGCATTGAGTTTTTTGGGGTTTTCCCTCAGAATCATACTCTTGTTCTAAATTATAGCATTTTTCTAATTTATTATTTATCCGGTCTTTAATGTAATATTGAACAAATTGCTGTTTAGTGCCTTTTTCTTCCCACTTTTCAAGAATATTTGTTGTTTTATCTCCTTGCTCAACCAAGAAACCAATGTAATGGTACAACTCTAAATCGTTAAACCACTCATTAAATGTTTGGAAGATTGTTTTTATTTTACCCCAGCATTCTGTTATATTTGGCTTTTCTTCCTTTTTAAACCAAGCATAGAAATATCTGAAAGTTCTATATTCATCATCCCCAATCGTATTGTATTCTTCTTTCAGTTTTAGAGTGTTTTTCTCACAAATTAAATCTAATATAAAATCAATTCGAGTTGGTTTATCATACCCTTTTTCGTTCAAAAAAAGCCAAAATTCATCACTTTGTAAACGATATTCTATCTTATCCCATTCACTAGCAATTTCTTGTTGTTGTAATCTAATCCTTTGTAAATCGGAAGTTTTGAAATTTGATTTATTCAGAAACAGTGCCTTTATTAGTTCTGAATTAGTAAGTGATATTTTTCCGATATTTAGCCTTGTAAAAACTTTTATTGGGTCTTCGTTTACTGATTCGTACCAGATGAATTTTACGTTTTTTAGTAAAGTTTCAAGAAATTCCTTTTTGTAGTCCTCTTTTCCCTCAAACCACTTTGATATTTTTAAATTCGCCTCATATATGTGATGATAATCAATATTTTTACCTTTTTGGGTTTCATCAATCTTTTCTAAAAAAATGCTACTATCTTTTCTTGTTTCATACTCAATAGAATATTTGTTTTCTTTATCAGAACAAAGATATTTCAATAAAATAAAGATTGTCGTCAAACGCTGCTGTCCGTCAATCACTTCCCATTGAGAGTATTCATCTATAAGTTTTTCAGTACGCTCAATCAGATTATTATCTTCATGACTCAGTTCTTTTAGCTTTTTACAGTACTCTTCACTCTCAATAATATTCTTTTTTACAACAAGAGGTTGAATACAATAAAAACCACCTTGCTTTTTCTTGATAAACTCATCAATATCATCAAGCAAATCTTTTACCAGCTCCTTTGTCCAGCGGTAACCTCTCTGATAATCAGGAATAAAAAACTTCATCCCTGACAATTCACTTATTGATTTTAGTTCTATTTTATTGCTCATAATTTTTCTTTTCAAATTTAAATCTCAACTCCGTCAAAACAAGTCGCACTCCTAATAATTGCCCAAGGTTCTCTCTAAAATCTCTCTAATTTCATCTTTCAACCACTCAGGTTCAATCACTTTTAAAGTATCACCATGTTTTAGTATTAATTGAGTTAATTCATAATTAGGAACTACTTCAAGTGAAATTCTGCATTCTTGTTCATCATCAATCAAGATTCTTTGCGATGAATGGAGAGGTAAGGTCTTTACATATTTCCCCTGTGTTGGAGTAAATGATAATACAATGGTCTGTGGAATGTTCTGGGAATAAACCAAACCAATTGTTTTTTCAAACATTTCAATCGGATTTAGTTTATTATCAATTTTAAATGTTTCCGTTTTTACATCTAAATCTTCAATTCTGTCTATGCCAAAAGTTCGGAATTCTTTGAGGTTTCCGATTAAACCAACAACATACCATCTATTTTGGTACTCTTTTAACAGATATGGTTTTAGCGAATACTTCCGTGTTTTGTTAGTGTGGAAATTAAAATGAGTGAAAGAAATTTTTCTATTATCTCTTATCGCTTTTAATAACGGTTTTAAATTTTCAATTCCTTTTAAACCGCCACCTGTATCAAATGAGATATGTTTAAGAGCGTCCTTACTTTCATTTAGGCTTTCGGTTAATAATTCAGCCGTGTTTACTATTTCTAAAAACCTAAAAAAAGATTCAATATTAATGCTATTTTCATAATCGATAAAGTACCCATTTTTGTCTCTATTGTATTTAATCTCAACACCAAACTCAAATCTGATTTGTTCAATATCCCTTTGTATCGTTCTGTTTCCAACTTCAAATCCATGATCAAATAAATAATCTTTAATTTCATCAAATGATGGTAGTTGTCCTCTTCTTATTTTTTCAATTTCAAGAGTGTATCTTCGTATTGTTCCGTGTTTAGACATAGTCGGTAGTCTTTTTTGTGGGCAGGCAAAATCGCACTCTTGCCGATTTTTCTTCGGAATGTGTGTAATGTGCGTAGGCTTTCCAAATTGTCCCAAAGGGCAAAAACGGGTCGGCAAAAACAAAATTATTTATGTAAGTCAATTTTCCAATTATATGTTTTATTTCTCTTTTCGATATTTTCAATTTATGTTCTACTGTTTTCATTTGTCCGCCTTACAGCTAACCCTATGAATATAAACAATTATTTATATTTCTCATTTATCTTTCTTAAAAGGTGTTTATACACCTCCATTTTTAATAATCAATAGCACAAACTACTTTATTTGAATATTTTCTGTTAATAAAACCATGCTCCAAAACAAAAAATTCTAATTGCCCTACAAAATAAAACAAAATATTTCATATATCATAATAAATATTGAAATGAATAAAATTAAATACTATTTGTTATCAATTCTCAAATCATAATTTCCAATTCTCCAATCTCCTTTGATGAGTCAGTGTTGCTTCTTGAGACTCATTGATTTTTTTTGATGAAACGTTGATGTCTTTTTATGAAGAATTGATGCTTTTTAATGAAAGTAGCTTTGGAATTTATGTGAATTAGCTGTCCTGTAAAATTTTTATTAGATTTGTGAAGAATTTATAAAAGTTCGCAATTTTTTGATTTTATTTTTATATCTAATCATATATGTTTTTATATTTGTCGGCGAAAAAATAGTACATTAATAATTGATTAGAAATATTCTTTTTTATTAAAATTGAAATGATAAAAAAACCCACAATGACAATTAAAAATAAACTTAAAACGCTTACAGTGTTATTAATCCTTGTATTAGTAAATCTTGTGAGCTTTTCACAGATATTAGAACCTGTAAAATGGAATGTTGAAACAAAAAAACTTAACGAAAACGAAGTAGAATTAATTTTTAAAGCAAAAATTGATAAACATTGGCATTTGTATTCTCAGGACATTAAAGATAGCCCTCCAGCGACAGCTTTTTACTTCGATGATATTAAAGGTTATGAATTACTTGGGAAAGTAAAAGAAAGTAAGTCAATTGAAGAATTCGACAAAAACTTTGATATGAAGTTAAAGTATTTTGCAGATGAAGCAATTTTTACACAAAAGATAAAATTTCTTGATGATTCGCCTGTAAAAGTTCACGGAGCAATAAATTTTATGTGTTGTGACGATAAAAGATGTATTCCTCCAGAAGATTTTGATTTTGAATTTAATTTTGATTCGGAAAGAAATATTATTGAAGTTGAAGAAATAATTGAAAATGCTGACGTTTCGGAGACTATTCCAAAATCAAATTCTCCTTTGAATTCGGATGATTCGCTTTGGTTATTTTTCTTTATTTCAATCATTGCAGGATTTATCGCAATACTTACACCCTGTGTTTTTCCAATGATCCCAATGACCGTAACCTTTTTTATGCACGACAATAAAAGCAAAAGCAAAGCGATGTTGCAAGCAAGTGTTTACGGATTATCAATCATTGTAATTTATACTGTGCTTGGAACGGTTGTCGCTCTCACCTTAGGAGCGAACTTTGCAAATTGGCTTAGTACTCATTGGGTTCCGAATGTTTTCTTTTTCCTTATTTTTATGTTTTTTGCTGCATCATTTCTTGGAATGTTTGAACTAACATTACCAAGCTGGATGATTAATAAATCGGACAAACAAGCTGAAAAAGGGGGCTTATCGGGTGCATTTTTTATGGCATTTACTCTTGTTTTAGTATCGTTTTCATGCACAGGCCCTATTGTTGGGGCAATATTAGTTGAAGCAGCCGGTGGTGAAGTGTTAAAACCAATTATAGGAATGTTTGGATTTTCACTTGCTTTTGCCATTCCATTTGCTTTGTTTGCAGCATTCCCATCTTGGTTAAGTGGCTTGCCAAAATCAGGGGGATGGTTGAATTCCGTAAAAGTAATTTTAGGTTTTATCGAAATTGCTTTAGGTTTGAAATTCCTCAGCATGGCTGACCAAACTTATCATTGGGGTATTCTTGATCGTGAAATTTATCTTGCTTTCTGGATAGTTATTTTTACTTTAATGGGCTTTTATTTATTGGGCAAGATAAAATTCTCACACGACTCTGATGTAAAAATAATTAGCGTTCCGAGATTGTGCCTTGTTATTATAACATTTACGTTTGTAGTTTATATGATACCGGGTATGTTTGGTGCTCCTCTAAAGTTTCTCTCGGGATATTTACCTCCTCAGCAATCGCATGATTTTGACTTAAATAATATTATCCGTGAGAATTCCAGAGGAGGGGGTGCAACTGTTGAACTAAACTCAATATGTGAGGATCCTAAATATACTGATTTCCTGGAACTCCCACATGGATTAGAAGGCTATTTCGATTATGAGCAAGCTATTGCTTGTGCAAAAGAACAAAACAAACCTTTGTTTGTTGATTTTACAGGCCATGCTTGTGTTAATTGCCGTGAAATGGAAGCTAATGTGTGGTCTGATCCAAAAGTATTGAAACGTTTGCGTGAAGATTATATAGTAGTAGCCTTATATGTTGATGATAAGGAAGAATTACCTGAGTCGGAATGGATAACTTCAGCTTATGACAATAAAGTTAAAAAAACACTTGGAAAAAAATATGCCGATTTTCAGATATCTCGTTTTAATGTTAATGCTCAACCATATTATGTTTTATTGGATAAAGAAGGAAACTTACTTGTTGAACCCAGAGCATATGATTTAGATATTGAAGAATTTATTGAATTTCTCGATAAAGGAATCAATAAGTTTAAAGGGAAGAAGTAAGTATATACGAAAACTTAGTCAATATACTCATAATGGTAAATTGTTTTATCCTTCATTTTTATAGTATTCAACAAGTCCTTCGATAGGAGTTTTAATGATTTTTTGAATTTCTACACCATTTTCACCTGCAACCTCTTTCAAAAAATCCTGAAAATAAAATGCTATTGAACCTACGCAACTGATGGGTGCATCTTTATATTTAAAATATTTGCAAATTTGCTCGGAGAAAAATCCCCGAAATGAAGAATAAATTAAACTTTGCAAGTATTTGTTTGATAAATTTTCGGAAATAAATGTTGTAAAAGAAGCTAAAAACTTGCTTGGCTTTTCCTGATTGTAAACTGCATCTAATATGTTTTCAAGTGAATAATTATATTTAATTTCAAACAACTTCTTAATTTCAGTTGGCAAATTATCTTTTAAATAATTCGTAATTAATAATTTTCCAAGATAAGAACCACTTCCTTCATCGCCAAGAATAAAACCAAGCGAAACAGCACTTTTTATAATTTTTTCACCATCATAGTGACATGAATTTGAGCCTGTACCAAGTATGCAGGCTATACCCTCATTGTTTCCAAATAAGGCTTTTGCAGCACCTATTAAGTCGTGGTTAATTTTTATGTCAGCATTATTTATGTGTTTTTTCAAAGCACTTTTAATCAATTGGCATTTAGTTTCGGTTGAACAACCGGTTCCGTAATAATGAATCTTTCTGATTATTTCAGGATTAATTTTAGGAATAAGTTCTTTTTCAATAATATCAATTATGTTTTCGTGGGACTGATAATATGGATTTATTCCTGATATTTGAAAACTATTAACAACTTTTTTTTTATTTATTAAAACCCAATCTGTTTTGGTTGATCCACTGTCTGCTATTAAAATCATATTAAAATATTTTTGGTATAAATATAATTAGTCCGATTATTGCTGCCGTAATTGCTGAAATTAGAACTCCTCCGGCAGCTAAATCTTTTATTCTTTTTACTTTCAAATTTTTCTCAGGAGATACCAAGTCAGACACATATTCCAGTGCTGTGTTAATTATTTCAGTTGAAAACACCATTCCAATTGCAAATATT
Organism: Bacteroidales bacterium; assembly: GCA_016342645.1. Lineage (GTDB taxonomy): Bacteria > Bacteroidota > Bacteroidia > Bacteroidales > JAEINX01 > JAEINX01. Next base: position 6,226 of record JAEINX010000020.1, read on the forward strand.
ATTAAACACCATTCTGTTATGCATAATTCATAAATAAATCCAAAAACAACAACAACTATTGCCATCAGAAGATGAATCCTTGCATTATGCTGTGTTTTAATAAAAAACAGTATTCCCTGAAAAGCATAATCAAAACTTTTGATTCGACTTTTAATTGAGAACTTATTATTCTTCTTTTTCATAAAAAGTTCATTTTTTTTAAATAACTTTCAAGATTTCTTGCTGCGAAGGTAGTTATTACTATTAATTTTTATATTATAATATGTTTTTTTCTTTTAAGAACAAATTTTTCATTTTAATTAAAATATATTGAATTTTTTTTTAAATATTGTTTTATTGATTTTTTATTTAATTTCGTTGAAATTTTTATTGAATCGCCATTTAAAAAAATGTTTAATTCAAAAGAAAGTATTGTTAAAGGTTTTACAGAACAAGATCCTTATTTTCTTGAGATGACATATAAAGATATATATCCAAGTATTAGAAGTTTTGTTAAACAAAATAGCGGTGATAAACATGATGCCGAGGATGTTTTTCAGGATAGTATGGTGATTGTTTTAAAAAAAGTTAATAATAATAGGTTTGATCTGAATTGTACTTTTAAAACTTTTATGTTTTCTGTTTGTAAACGTGTTTGGCTTAATAGATTAAGAGGGCGGGGTTTTATTGTGAACGGCTTACAAGATGAAGATGTTTTTTCGGATGCAGAATTTTTTAAAATTGATCAAGAAAGTAAGTATATAGAAGAACATAAGCTGTTTAAAAAGCATTTTTATAAAATTGATAAACTTTGCCAAAAAGTACTAAGGTTTGTAATTAAAGGAAACAAAACAAAGGAAATTGTTGAAGAAATGGCTTTTCCAAATGAAAACTCAATGAGGCAAAAGTTGTTACAATGTAAACTAAAATTACTCAAACGGATAAAATCTGATAAAAAATTTCAGGAGCTTAAGAATGAATACTAATATAAATACTTGGATTGAAGATTATTTAAGAGGCAATCTTTCAGAAGCTGAAAGAAAGCTTTTTGAAGATAAATTGAAGACCGACACTGATTTTGCTGAAGAATTTGAACTAAATAAGCGAATTGAAAATGCAATTGCTAACGATGAAATTGATAATTTTAGAGAAACACTCAAAAATATTCATAAAAAATTATACAATGAATCGGAGACTGAGATATCCGGTACAAAAAAGTTATTTAACACAGCTTTAAAATATTGGAAAATAGCAGCAGTTGTTCTCATTATTTTAATTCCTCTGACTGTTGTTATGTATATTATGATTCATGATTCAAGTTCTAACTCTAATTTATTTTACCAAAACTACGAACGATATCCTGCTATTTCTGAAAACCGATCTATAAATAAAATCATTAATGATTCAATTTTTTCTGAAGGTTTAAAGTGTTATAAAAATGGGGACTTTACGAATGCTGTTGGATATTTTAAAAATGTTGTTGAAAATGAAGATAACAATGTTGCCGCTCAATTTTTTCTCGGCATTTCATATATTGAAATTACGAATTATAATCGTGCCATTAACTCGTTTGAAGATGTTATCGAAAAAGATGATACCTTGTACTCGCAACAGTCTGAATGGTATCTCGCTTTATGTTTAATTAAGATTGGGAAAACAAATGATGCCAAATCAGTTTTACAAAGAATTATTGATAATGAAGGTTATTATTTTAGTAAAGCCGGTAAATTATTAAATGAAATTGATTAATGTTAAAAGTCAGGATATAAAAGATATTTCTTCCTTATTTTCTTAAATTTTTTCAAATCCTTTTTCCATGAATTTCTTATCTCATTCTCTGTTTTTCCTTCCATGATTTGGTTTCTCAGATTGGAATTTCCGGCAAGTTTATCAAAATAATTAGTAAAAAAATCATTTTCTTTTTTCAAGACATTATACGAATCAATTATCCATAATAAGTTAATATTTTTAGGATTTGTTTTATAATTATTTGCATAATCTTTTAAATTTATTCCATAACATTTTTCCCCTTTCAGTTTTGGGTTACGACTTGCTCCCGGTTTGCATTCAGGTATAAAGGAAAAGGTTTGTGAAACAAGTTCCGGATGGCCAAAAACTTGAAAAGGAAAATCAGTTCCCCTACCTATGCTGACAACCGTACCCTCGAAAAGACACAAACTCGGATATAAATAAACCGATTCTCTATTAGGTAAGTTTGGTGAAGGTTTAATCGGAAGCTCGTAAATCATTGAATGGTCATAGCCTTCGACTTTAACAACTTTTAATTTACATTTTTCTTTATTTTCAAGCCATCCTTCCGAATTAACCATTTCTGCATATTCTGCAATTGTCATTCCATGAACTATTGGCACTGCGTGCATGCCAACAAAAGATGAATAATCATTTTTTAGAACCGGCCCGTCAATATAAAAACCGTTAGGATTTGGCCTGTCGAGGATTATTACCGGAATATTATTTTCGGCACAGGCTTGCATTATTAGAGTCATCGTTGAAATATATGTATAAAAACGTGCCCCAACATCCTGAATATCAAATAACATAATATCAATATCTTTTAAATCTTCATTTGTGGGTTTTTTATGTTTCCCGTAAAGCGAAATTATAGGAAGCTCAGTTTCTTTATCAATTTGATCTTTGACCTTTGCTCCTGCTTCGGCTCTCCCTCTAATGCCGTGTTCGGGGCTAAAAACTTTTTTTATTACAAAACCACTTCTTAGTAAACTGTCAATTAGATGTGTATTAGAAATTAGAGATGTATGGTTAGCAACCACAGCTATGTTTTTTCCTTCTAACCAGGGGAAGTAAACTTCTGTTCTTTCAGCTCCTGTCGAAATATCGTTCTTATCAATAAGTCTCAGAGAATTATTTTGTGAGAAAGCAAATTGGACTAAAAAAATAAAAAGGGCTAATATAAATTTGCAACCAATTAGTGCCCTGAGTTTGGATTGTCGAAAATGTCTAAAGTTGCACTCTCTTTTCAATTTTGGAAAAAAAGTAAATGTCATTTGTTTTAATTCAGTTTTTTCATTTCCGAAAAGTAATATTTTATTTCCTTACTAACGACAGGTGCTAATAATAACAATGCTATGAGGTTAGGAATGGTCATAAATGTAATTACCATGTCAACAAAATGCCAAACCAATTCAATACCCCAAATAGATCCCAGAAAAACAAAAAGTCCATAAAAATATCTGTAAGGTTTGATCCATTTTGCACCAAAAAGATACTCGGCAGCACGAGTTCCATAATACGACCAACTAATAATAGTTGAAAAAGCAAATAAAAGCAATCCACCTGCAACAACATGTCTGCCAATACTCCCCAATCCGATAGTTGAAAGTCCTCTTGTAAAACCTTCAATAGTCATTCCAACTCCCTGTATTCCGGTTGACCATGCACCGGTGAGAATAATTACAAGAGCGGTAATTGTGCAAATTATAATTGTATCGATAAGCGGCCCAACTGAAGCTACAAGGCCTTCTCTGGCAGGATATTTTGTTTTAGCTGCTGCATGGGCAATTGCAGCCGAGCCTTGCCCTGCTTCATTTGAAAAAAGCCCCCGCCTGACTCCCCAAGTAATTGTTAAAATAAATGCTGATCCAAAAAATCCACCTGTTGCAGCCGTGCCGGTAAATGCATCATGGAAGATTAAAGAAAAAGCATGAGGAATTTCATTATGTAAAAGGGCTATAACAATAATTGCACTGATAAAATATGCAACCGCCATAATTGGAACTAATTTTGAAGTTACTTCAGCTATTCTTTTTATTCCTCCAACTATTACAAGTAAAACAATCAATGAAATAAACAAACCTGAAATCCACATCGGGATATTATAATTTGTGAAAATAACATCTGCCATTGAATGCGACTGAGCCATGTTTCCCGTCCCCATTGAACATAAAATTGTTGCACCTGCAAAAATAACAGCAAGTATTTTTGCAAAAAAACCAATTTTCTCTTTTAATGCAATCTCCATATAATACATAGGCCCTCCTGAAATCGAACCGTCTTTATGCACTTTTCGGAACTTTGTTGAAAGTGTACATTCCGTAAATTTAAGTATCATTCCCAGAAAACCTGTGATCCACATCCAAAAAATTGCACCCGGTCCACCATAATATATTGCCAAAGCTACACCAACAATATTACCGGTTCCGATAGTTGCTGACAATGCAGTCGTTAAAGCCCGAAAGTGATTGATGTCGCCGGTATCGCTTTTTTTATCATATTTCCCACTTATTATTTTAAAAGAATGCCCAAGTCGGGTAAGTTGAAGAAACTTAAATTTGAACGTGAAATAAATACCTGTTGGGATTAATAGTGCTAATAACAGATAAACACCAATATTATCATTATAACTAACTATTATTTTATCAACTTGTTCCAAAAAATGTTCCATGTATAAGCTTTTAAATTTTATAAAAATGTCAAATATAAAAAATAATTTTTTACATTTGTTTTTCGGTTCAAAAAATTGTATCAGTGTATAAGTTTAAAGAATATTTTTATTTCAATAAAAAAGAAAGAAGAGGGGTTTTGCTTTTGGTAATTATTCTTTTTCTTATCCTGATTTTTAATATTTTGTTTCCATATTTTATAGAAAGCAAAAAAACAAACTTTGATAAATTTATTAACGAAATTGAAACTTTTGAGAAAAGCCTTGATTCACTTAAAAACCTTAGCCTCTTGGTCTTGAATGACTCAATTCAAAAGAAGCAAGAATTATTTATTTTCGATCCGAATAATCTTTCTGAAGAAAGATGGAAACTTTTAGGATTAAATGATAAGCAAATTCAAAACATTAAAAATTATGAGAAAAAAGGTGGGAGGTTTTATAAAAAGGAGGATTTAAAGAAAATTTATACAATTTCTGATGAAGACTATAAAATCTTAGAACCTTATATTCAGGTTAAACAGCAAAAGAAAAAATTTAATAATAAAGAGAAAAAGAAAACCGAGTTTTCAAAACCTTCAAAAAAAGAAAAAAAATATAAACCTGATAGTAGTTTTACTATAGAACTAAATTCATCTGACTCAATTCAGCTTTTAAAATTAAAGGGAATCGGGCCTGTTTTTGCGGGTAGAATAATAAAATTTAGGAATTTGCTTGGTGGCTTTTATTTCAAAGATCAACTTTTGGAAGTCTATGGAATTGATTCAGGAAGGTTTGATAAATTTAATTCATCTATTCGGGTTGATACGTCATTAATTAAAAAGATCAATATAAATGAAGCATCTTTCAAAAAAATATTAAAACACCCTTATATAACTTTTGAAATGACAAAGCAAATAGTAAATTCCAGAAAATTTAAAAAGTTTTCCGATTTTCTGGAATTTAAAGAAAAAAATATTCTTATTAATGATTCGATATTCCAAAAAATATTCCCATATTTAAAGCTTAAGTAAAAACATCAAATTTTGTTTCAGATATAAATTGTATGAGCCTCATTATTCAATTTTAACTGCCCACCCATCACTTTTGTTAACAACAGTACCTGCGAAAACAGTTGTGTCTGTTGCTCCATTGCTATTACTATAACCTTCTCCGGTAATATTTACTTCCCAACTATAAACTAAAGTGGTGTTTTTTAATGGAACAATTTCTAAATGAAAAAACACTGAATCACCTTGTTTAAAATTAGTAAAACTCTTTTGCCATGGAGTAGTAGGTTTCTCAACTTCCTTTTTTACAAGTGATGGTTCATAATAATTAAGTTTAAAACTATTGTAATTTTCGTTAATATTAAACTTATATTCAACAGTATAATTTTTATCAGATGGTGGATCATCTGAATTACTATCTTTATTACAACCGAAAGAGGCTGCTAAAAATATAGTTATCAACATAATTGTTAAGTACTTCTTCATATAAATTTGCTTTAATTATTAATAAATTCTCTCATGTCAAGTTTAAAAAACTATTTTAAAAAACGAAAATAAAATTATCACAAAATTAATAATATTTTTGCATAATTCTATCTTAAAACTATGATATTTTTATTTAATTTTGGAATTGAAAAATTATATAAAGAATAGGCAACAATATTAAATACAGCTCTCTAAAGATAAGGTGTTTCTATTCCTAAAACTTTAAAATGGTTATTAAATAAAATAAGCAGACATCAATAATGGTAGTTTTTGATGAAAAGTAAACAAATCAAAATTTGTTCCAAAAGTAAAACCCAAGTCATTCATTCTGGTGAAAGCCAATGAAAAATAGCCATCATGCGGATTATATCTTGCAATCAGAACATCGTTTTCCGGATTATCGAAATTTCAACCGAATAATTGATTGTTTATAAAACCGTTAGCACTAATAAGACTACATTCAAATGGCTCGAAACCCGATTCTTTTTATTGGCAATCTAATCATCCATTAAATTCAATAATTCATTATAATCTCTAACATAATCCATTTTATTTATTGACAATTATTACATTCACATAGTTTGCAGATTCTGTTTATTATTTCATTTATTAGTATTAAAATTGCCTGATATTTTTGAACATGAATTATGGTGTAATAAAGTAAATAAGATTTTAAAATACAAAATTAAAAATATTTGATGAGATATAATTTTGATAAAATAATTGAACGTGAAAACACTAACTGTGTAAAATACGATTTGCGAAAACAAATATTCGGAACCACTGATTTAATTCCAATGTGGGTAGCAGATATGGATTATGAAACTCCTGATGTAATAATGGATGCAATAAAAAAGAGGCTTGAACATCCGATTTTAGGGTATTCGTTCCGGCCCGAATCTTTTTATAAATCTATAATTGATTGGATGGAAATCAGACATCAATGGGATGTAAAAAAGGAGTGGATTTCGTTTAGTCCCGGAGTTGTACCTGCATTAAATATGATTGTTCTCGGACTTAGCGAACCTCTTGATAAGATAATTGTTCAACCTCCTGTTTATTTCCCGTTTTTTACTGCAATCGAAAACCATGGCCGAAAACTGATAAACAATCCACTGATTATTAAAAACTCACGTTTATCTATAGATTTCAATGATCTTAACGCAAAAATAAAGAATGGGGCCAAAATGCTTTTTCTATGCAATCCTCATAATCCGGGAGGAAGTGTTTGGAAACGTGAAGAACTTCTAAAAATTGCCGACTTATGTTTGAAAAATAATGTAGTGGTTGTTTCCGATGAAATTCATTCTGATCTGATATTTTCTCCGCATAAGCATATCCCTTTTGCTTCTTTATCGAAAGAAATAGCAGATATTACGGTAACTTGTATGGCTCCAAGCAAGACTTTTAATATTGCAGGATTGTCAACGTCTTTTCTGGTTATTTCTAATCAGGAGTTGTTGAAAAAATATAATAAAACACTTGATAATATTCATGTTGGGCAAGGAAATATTTTTGGTGCAATAGCTCTCGAAACTGCTTATAATCAAGGGAGCAAATGGCTTGATGAATTATTGGACTACTTGAAAAAAAATATTGATTTTGTTGAAGATTTTCTAAAAAATAATATTCCGGAAATAAAAATATGCAGGCCAGAGGCAACTTATATGATATGGTTGGATTGTAGTGATTTGAATATGGATGATAAAATTTTAAAACGTTTTTTTATAAAGGAGACAAAAATCGGTTTAAATGATGGGTCAGTTTTTGGAATTGGTGGAGAAGGGTTTCAAAGGATGAATATTGCTTGTCCCCTATCTGTTATAGAGCAAGCTTTATTTAGGTTAAAAAATGCTTTGAAAATAAATGCATCGAATTAAACTTTATGAATTGAATAACTTAAAATTTATTTCAATGTTTAAACATCAAAGCATTGTTCAAAAAAATATTTTATATATAAAAATAGTAATTATTTACGATATAAACGGCAAAAAAGTAAAAAGCCTAATGAACGCAAAAGTCTCAAAAGGAGAATTCAAAATGACATGGGAAGGAAATGATGACCAAAACCAAATTGTAAAGCAGGGAACTTATATTGCAGTGATAATTGAAAATGGAAATAAAGCGGGGAGTGTGAAGATTATAAAGAGGAAATAAATAATAAAAAAGGAACATCAAACAAGGAGCAAAAAATGTAATGAATTATTAATATCGATGAGCGATTAACGAATGATGATTTATCAAGTATGAAACCTCAAGGGAAAATCAAAAATATTCTAAAATAATAATATACTTTTTTAATAGTTTAATTTATATTATTATTTTCGCAAAAAAAAATATATGAACTTTGACGGTGCAAAAAAATTTATTCTAAACAAGCTCCAAAACGAAATTCATAAAAAGTATTCATATCATAATATAAACCATACTATTAATGTATATGAAGCATGCAAAAGAATTGCAAAAGCCGAAAATCTTTCTAAGAATAAAACTGATCTTCTTCTAACGGCTGCTTTATTTCATGACTCCGGTATGTTGATTTCTTATGTTGGGCATGAAGAAGCATCGGCAAAGATTACAAATGAAACACTTCCCGATTTTGATTATTCATCTGATGAAATTGAGGTAATAAATAAAATGATATTAACAACAAAGCTTCCACAGTCGGCGGAGACATTGGAAGAGATGATATTATGTGATGCTGATTTGGACTACCTTGGACGAGACGATTTCTATATGATTTCTCATCAATTGAAATACGAGTGGAAAATTAATGGAATTAATAAACTTAGTTTGAGGCAATGGTATGAATTGCAGGCATCCTTCCTCGAAAACCATAAGTATTTCACCCAAACGGAAATAAATCTGAGGGAAGAAAAGAAATTAAAACATTTAAGAGAAATTAAAAATCTTTTAAAGTAAAACCTAATATGATTATAAATATTCACTATATTTGTTGAAAAATTAATTAACCTTCTTAATTTTTGTTTTATGGAAGAAAAAATGAATAATATTGTACTGGTTCCAACCGATTTCTCGGATGTTTGTGCTAATGCTATCAGTCAGGCTGCAGCAGCCGCTGAATTTTTACAATATAAAGTTTGTGTTTTGCACGTAATTGATAAAAACACTAAAGCTTATTTGAAAAATGTTGGTTTAGATAAATCAAATATTGATGAAAGACTTGCAGCAATTGCAGATAATGTTGAAAAAAAACATAAGGTTGAAGTTGAGGTGATTGCCAAAGAAGGAAATATTTTTAAAACAATAAGTGATGTTGCTAAAGAAATAGGAGCTAATCTTGTATTTCTTGGTACACATGGAAAAGTTGGAATGCAAAAACTTACCGGAAGCTTTGCTTTAAAGGTAGTTACAAGTTCTCCGGTTCCTGTCATTGTTGTTCAAAAAAGATCCTTTGAAAAAGGCTATCATAATATTGTTTTACCGATCACAAGTGATTCCGGTCCATGGGAAAAAACAAAATGGGCGGCTTATATTGCTAAAAAATTCAAAGCCAAAATTATTATTTACCAACTTTTTGGCGAAAAAATTGATTTGGCCGTTAAACAAATCACTTCTCATTTCGACAAAAATGATATTGATTATTCAATTAAAGTTGCCGAGAAATCAAGCAATTTCTCTAAACAAGTCATTGATTATGCGACTTCAAATAATGCAGACCTGATAATGATTATGACTAATCCCGAAAAAGGCGTGGCAACTTTTATCTTAGGAACTTACGACGAACAAATGATATTTAATACATCACAAATACCTGTTCTTTGTGTTAATCCTAGGAAATTGAATTGGGAAAAAATCGTTTCATATTAAAAAGTATTTTTAATAAAAAAGCGCGATTTAAAAAGTCAACGGGTGATCTATTTTCAATAAATTCACAAAACATTAATCCTGTTTATAAAATAAATAGGAATAATCATACGATGACTACCAACATAAGTTTTTACTTTTTTGAGCAGAATTATTAAACTTTTCGAGTAATTAACTATTTTTATCAAGTAGTTTTTTTAGGAAAAAAGTTTGAAAATGAAGTGGGCTAAAATTCGTGTTAAATATGGAGATGTTTGCATGCGAACAAATATATTTATATTTGCAAATTCTTAAATAAGATATAAAAAATTGTTAGTTTTAATATTACGTATAATTGAAAAACTGCTGATAATTTATTTTTCGGCCTATTTTTTAATTGATATTGTATTATATTTATATTCAATTTTTAATTTTAGAAAAAGAACAAAAATTGAAACGGAGAATCTTGATTATGAAGACTTCTCTATTTCAATAATTGTTCCTGCATTTAATGAGGAAATTTCGATTGTTTCATGTATAAAAATGTTATTAGAAATAGATTACCATGATTTTGAAGTAATTGTTATAAACGATGGTTCAACAGATGAAACATTGAAGACAATGAATGAGGCTTTTGGTTTTGAAGAAAAAGAAATTACGCGTGAAACCTTTTTAAAGACAAAACAAGTTCGAAATGTTTTTTTTGAGAAAAGCAAAAAACTTATTTTAATAAACAAAGAAAACGGAGGTAAAGCCGATTCAATAAACACCGGAATAAATTTTTCGACAAAAAAATTTATCTGCACAATCGATGCCGACTCAATTCTTGATGCTCAAGCCTTGAAAAAAGTTATCGAGCCATTTATTTCAAACCCAAATACATTTGTTTCAGGAGGACAACTGGCTGCTTCCAACGATGTTGTTATCAAACACAATAAAGTCGTAAGTTCTCGAATGCCACGCAATATTTGGGTATTATGGCAAATCATTGAATACATAAAATCCTTTATGATTTCACGAATCGGACTTAGCCGAATTAATGCTTTGCTGATAATGTCGGGTGCATTTTCGGTTTACAAAAAAACCGACCTTCGTAATGTCGGTGGCTTTTTGACTGAACATAATGATCACCCTTATTTAAAACAGACAATTGGTTTGGGGCATAAAACTATTTGTGAAGATATGGAAATTGTTGTTCGTTTGTGGAGATATTTCAAAGAAAACAAGAAAAAAGCAAAAGCAGTTTTTTTGCCTCAACCGGTTTGTTGGACAGAAATGCCTGATAATGCTAAAAACCTATACAAACAACGATCAAGATGGCAACTCGGTTTGGCTGAGACTTTAAAGATTCATAGTGCACTTGCATTTGAACCCAAATATGGTACGATTGGATTAATTGCTTATCCATATTATTTTTTGTTTGAATTATTATCGCCCGTAATAAAAATATTTACTTTAGTTTTTATTGTATTTGCTGCGGTCGCAGGCACAATAAATTTTGCATGGGTAATGTTATTGATTGTTAGCATCACTCTTACGACGGCAATAATTATGAGTTCGATGACTGTTATTATTGAAAACTGGAGTCAGAAACATTTTGCCGCTAACAGAGATGCTTTGAGATATAAGAATTTTGCTAACTGGCTATGGTTATTATTTGTGGGGATAATTAGTGATTTTTCTTATGCGTTTTTCAGATTGTATTCGCAATTTGTTGGAATAATTAAATTCCTGCAAAAGAAAAGCGAATGGAATAAATTTGAACGAAAAGGAGTGAAAACGGAAGGGTAATGCGTAGATGAAAATTATTTTAATGATTGGCTATAGAAAAGTCAAAAAATAGAAAATGAAGAAACCATATATTTTATTGATATTATTATTTTTTGCGATTGGATTATTTGCTCAAGATACAAATACTGAATATTGGCGAGATTTAGGATATAAAGCTAAGCTAAAAGGCGATATCGAATCTTCAATCAAAAACTATAAAAAAGTATTGGAGATTGATAATGAAGATTTTGATGCAAAGTTGGCGATTGCCAATCTTTATTATTCTCAAAAGGATTTTGAAGAGGCCTTAAATTATTACAAATTGATTTATAAGGTTGATAAAAAAGATGTTGAAGCTTTAAACGGTTTTGGAAGATGTTTTTATAAACTTGGTAAACTTGATAAATCGACATATTATTTTCAAAAAGCAATTGAGTATTTACCTTCCTATATTCAGCAATATTTTGATTTGGCACATGTTTTTATTGATAAAGGGGAGTTGGATTCGGCAAGAATTATTTACTCTGATATCCTAAAAAAAGATAAAACTTATGCAGAAGCATGGGCAGGTATCGGGAAAATGTATTATTGGCAAAATTCTCCCAAAACCGCTTTAGAATATTATGAGGAAGCCCTTAAGTTAGATCCTGAAAACGAAGTAATTCAAAAGAATTTGCTTCAAATTAAAAACGAACTTGCTTATATTCCAAGTGCCTCATTATCTTATATTAATGAAAGCGAAGACTCTTATAAAATAAATGCACTTGTTCAGAAATATGGATTGAAAAAACGGATTAACGATAACTTTTCGTTTTCTTTTAATTTTCTGCTTGATAAATCTGATAGAGATTATCTGGATGATAATGCCGATACTAACAGATGGTTCGATAATACCTGGATAAAAGCAAGCTGGATTACCAAAAATAACACTTTAAGTACCTTTTTAGGTGCAAGTAAAAGCGATTCTCGACTTACTTCTTATGGTTTAAATTGGATTTCGTCTTTCAATGTTTCCAATGTTAAGTTCAAAAATAACTTATCATTTGGATATGATTATTTTTATTATTGGAACAATATTGGAAAAGATTATATTTCAAATTCATTTTCTGCAACATACAGAAAATTTAGCCTTAATATTTCTGCCATGTATGGTGTTATTAAAGAAGATACAATAGCCGATTATTATGCCGACAAATATGATATTGATAATAATCCGCATCGGGGATATGGGATTACATTAAAATATCAATTGTTTATAAAGCCAAAAGTTTTTGTTTCAATTGGGCATTCCTATCTCGATTATGATTATAAAACCCCGCTATACTACACTCCTTACGAAAGGATTTTAGATGGAGTTTCTTTGTCGGTATATTATTCACTTAAAAAGTTTTATGTGTATTCTGATTTTGCTTATAATATCGGACGGGAAACTTATTTCGAAAAGATTGAAAACGGACAATCGCCAAACAGAAATTTTAAAAAACAATATTTAAACGATATTGATAGTTGGAGCGCCAATATTGAAATTGGGTATAGTTTGAAAAAAATCAGTTTTTCATTAGGCGGAAGTCATTTTGAGAATCCGTTTTATAAAACTTCTAATGTTTCGTTCACAATTAAAGGAATGTTTTAATGAAAGCTAAATACGGAATAATTATAGCTTTAGTATTACTGTTGATAATAACGGTGGTTAAAATGATGCATTATGAGGAATCAATTCGTGAGGAGAGAATTATTACGGTAAAAGTTGAAGATGAAACAAAGCCCTTAATAGTTGAAGCCTCGGAGGAAGAATTAAAAAGGATTTCGTTAATAGCCGATTATTATGCTATTGCCTCGGGAGATTATTTCAAAGTGTTAAATAAAAAAGTTGAAAACGATAAGAAAGTAAATGTTTGGGATGAATTGTTTTTAAAAGGTGTAAATATAGGAGTGGCAGTTCCCGGAAAGTTTCCCGCCGAGTTTTCCCTGAGTTTTCAGCAATACCTTGAATGGTTTCGCCTGATTGGTGAAATGAATTCAAATGTTATCAGGACTTACACAATTCTACCTCCAGAATTTTACGAAGCTTTTCTTTATTATAATCTTAACAACCAAAGCAAAAAACTTTATTTATTACAAGGTGTTTGGGCAAAAATCCCTGACGATGACAATTATTATAATCAAGCATATAATCGTGATTTTAAGAAAGAAATTATTAATGTAATTGATTTAATTCATGGAAATGCACTAATAGAAGCAAAGCCCGGACATGGCCATGGCACTTACGTTAGCAATATTTCAAAATATGTAATTGGAATTTTGTTGGGACGTGAATGGGAACCTAAAGCCGTGATTTTAACAAATCATGAAAACAGTTTAGATCATTATTCAGGAAAATTTGTAAGTATGAATCATGGAACAGCTATGGAAGCATGGTTGGCAAAAATGATGGATTTTACGGTTCTTTACGAAACTCAAACCTATAAAGCTCAGAGGCCCATTTCGTTTGTTAATTGGCTGCCTCTTGATCCTATGTTTCATAATTGCGAATTTATCGAAAGCAAAAAAGTCAGGGAATATGATAATGATCTTGAAAGCCTTGATTTCACAAAATTTCACCCAAGCGATTTGTTTTATCCCGGAATTTATGCAGCTTATCATGCTTATCCTTATTATCCCGATTTCATTTATCTCCAAAACAATTATGCAAATGCAAAAAATAAAAATGGCCAACCCGATAATTTTTACGCTTATCTGAATGACCTAAAGGAGCAAAACGAAGGCTTGCCTTTGATAATTGCCGAATATGGATTGCCCTCAAGCCGAGGAAATAGTCATTACACTCCACTTGGTCTCAATCAGGGAGGTCATAGCGAGGCCGAACAAGCTGAATTATCGATTCAGCTAACAAGAGATATTTTTGATACAAAATGCGGAGGCGCAATCTATTTTGAATGGATTGACGAATGGTTTAAGCATAATTGGTTGGTGATGGATTTTGAGCAACCTTATGATAACAGAAAACTTTGGCATAATATGGAAAATCCTGAGCAAAATTTCGGTATTTATGCTTATGAATCGCGAAATAAAACTATCGATGGCAAAATTGATGATTGGAATAATATTAAAATTAAGAAGAATAAAACACAAATAAAGGCTGATGCCGATCCTGCGTATTTTTATCTTACAACTCATATTCCGAATTTTGATTTCGATAATAATAATATCTACATTGCCATTGATACCTACGATGAAGAAAAAGGGGATCATCGTCTTCCTTTTTATGAAAAAGAAATTGATAAAGGAATAGAATTTCTTATGGAGTTTCGTTCAAAAGATGATGCTAAAATCCTAGTCGATGACCAATATTCTATTTTCACTGATATTTATAATGACTATATTCCTGTTTATGCTTCAAAAGAAAATGATAATGCTAAGTTTATTGACCAGGTTTTGCTTGCCAACAGGAAAAGAGAATCTTTATTTGGTAAGAATACTGATTCCGTTCTCCATAATCGTAGTAAACTACATCATGGTAATAGTAGTAATTCAACGACATCTAATGCTGATTGGTTCTGGAACGATTCATCAGATGTGCTTGAACTCAGGCTTACATGGCATTTATTAAATGTTAGTGACCCTTCGGGTAGATATGTTTTAGATGATAAGCAAGGCACTCCAGATATTGAATATACAAAAACCGAGGGTTTCAATATTTATCTGTTCGTAAGTAATAAGAACGATAAAATAATCAATAATCTTTCGATTACAGAGCCATATTTCTATTCATGGGAAACTTGGGACCAACCTGAGTACCAAGCAAGGTTAAAAGAAGTGTATTTTTCATTAAAAGATTATTTTCAAAATCTTAATCCACCTGAATCGGGTGAAGATACTCACTTCATAACACAAGAAAAGTTTTCAATCTGCAATTTTTATGAAAACAGAAAGGGAGCGATTTCTTTAAGTCTCGATGATGCGGGTTTCACTCAATTCCAGTTTGCTTTGCCCGAATTAAATAAATATTATTTGAAAGCAAGTTTTGGAATTACAGATAATTGGCTTCACGAAATGCCGACTTTGTTTGCCGATGAAGGAGGTTTTAAAATCAAACGATTAGGAATAAACGAAGTTAATGAAATGATTGCCGGCGGCCACGAAATTTCATTGCATGGTTTGCTTCATAATAATTATGATATAAATTCAGGGATTAGTAATTCAAGCGAATATTTAAAAAATTCAAAAATAAGGCTTGAACAAAGACTTGACACAAAACTTAGAACAATTCATTTCCCGCATTCGGATTTCAGTAATTCATTTATTTCGGCCATTGAAAATTCCGGTTTATTGTTTGGCCGCAGCGGATTGGAAAATATTGGCAGTAATCAAATAGGAAACATCAATTATAATTATTTGAAATCAATTTTAATTACAAAAAAATTTCCCGATCAACATCAACTCGACAGTATTATTAGGCAAGGAAGGGATAAATGGACTATATTTTCTTATCATCATTTTTTTCCTATTAACTCAAATGAGTATAATGAGTATAAGTTATCCGAAAACGATAAGTATAGTAATTGTTATTCAATTATTCCTGACGATTTCAAAAAGCAAATCAGGCTGATCAGAAATTCGGGATATTGGATAGCTCCTATTTCAACAATCGGAAAATATATTACCGAGAAAGAAAGCTCTGAGATCAGAACATCAAGGTATTCTAATCTTATTTTCTTAACTGTTATTAATAAACTTGATGGAAATATTTACGATCAGCCTTTAACAATTGAGTTTTTGACAAAAGCAAAAAAAGTAAGAGTTTCGGGTAGCGACTCAGATGGTGTTTATGATAACCGAAACGGAAATATTTATTTTAATGCCTTACCAAACAAAGAAGTTACTATCGAAATTATTGATTAGATGAAAAACAATTTCTTAGTGAATAAAAATAAAAAGTTTACACAGAATAATTTTCTAATTTTATAAAATCATAATAAGAGATAGGAAATGAATAATAAGGAATATGGAACAAGGAACAAGAAACATAGAACAAGATGTGAAGATAAATAATTAAAAAATTATTAATAAAATAATCCTAATAAAATGGAAAATAAGAAATTTGACTTAGAAGACAGGTTAATTGATTTTGCCATACGAATTAGTGAGGTTGTTGAGGTTCTTCCAAATACCAAATTGGGCAATCATATTGGTAATCAATTAATCCGTTGTGGAGCTTCTCCTGCTCTAAATTGTGGAGAAGCTCAATCAGCAGAATCAACAAAGGATTTTATCCACAAACTAAAAATTATTTTAAAAGAACTGAGAGAAACAAGAATTTGCTTGAAAATCATTCAGAAAAAACCATTATTGAAACCTGAGAAAATGGATTGTATAATAAAAGAAAATAATGAATTAATAGCAATATATTTGAAAAGTATTGAAACAGCTAAGCAGAAAAATTCCTGATTTCTTGTTTCTTATTCAATGTTTCTTGTTGTATTTAGTATAGAAAATTAAGTAAAAGTCAAAAATGTATTTCAAAAAAAAATGTCAGATTGAATATTTATATCTTTTTTCTTAAGTCATACAACGAATTGTGTTTTACATTCATAATTAATAATATATGAAAAAAATCTCTTTATTACTGCTATTATTTTTAACAGGATTATTATTTCAATGTTCCAACAAGGAAAAAACTCTTGCTGTTTTTGAAAACTCCTCATATCAATTGCCAAAGGTTTTGATAATCACGAGTGGAGCTCTTGAAGGAAACGGAAAATTAGCCGAAGGAATTGTTGTTGCCATGCAATCGTTCAACAGAAATGGAGCAATGGTTGAACTCGAAACGCGCGACATTTTAAATGACATCGAAAACCTGAAAAAATATAAGATCTTAATACTATCGTCTGCAATTGCTTACCATGATGCCGATAGGCCTTACTCCCTTGCTTATATGTCGGATTATGAAATTGATAATATTAAAACTTTTGTCGAAACCGGAGGCATTTTGATTGCCGGCGACCATATAGGAAGAAATAAAATTGACGGCACCGACAGAATTACTCTTTATCAAAAACTGACTCCCGAAAACTGGGGGCTTGCCGAATGTTTCGGAGTGTCGCTTATTGAACGAAATATGAAATACTTTGGAATTGAGGGTGAAATAAGCGAAAATTTGAAAGGCGTTTTTAAAGAGCGGTCTAAAGTCGATTTATGGACTTTGCGTATTGATTCGGTTTATTCTAAAAATCTGACCGAGCTTGCATGGTGGAAAAATAATGGCGAGAAATATCCGGCACTTATTCAAAATAATTGCAAAAACGGGATGTCGTTTCTATTGCCATCTTCATATTTACTTCATCCGGCTAATGATGGAGGCTTGTGGAGTGCTTCACAAATTCAGAGTTTCTACGATTATGTTTTGGATGAATTTAATAAAAAGCATAATTGTAAAATCAGCCTTAATATTTGGCCTAATGCTTGCGATTATGCCTTTTGTGTGAGCCTGAATGCATCAGGAAATGCTTCGGAATATAAAAGAGTTTGTAAGCTTTTAGATGAAAATGGAATAGAGCCTGTTTTTTTTGTTCGTGGAGAGACCGATAATGATATAAAACAATATTTGATTTCGTCTGATTGCAATCTTCAGTCAAATGGTTTTGGGTATATTAATTATCAAAATTCCAACTTTCCGTTTGTGAAAAATGACATTATCAAAAATAAAAATAATTGGAATAAAAAGTTCAGCGGTTTTCGTTTTCCATATACTCGCCCACATTTTTGGGGATTGATGGCTTTAAATGAGTTTAATTATAAATATGAATCAAGTATTGGTGCCGATAACATTAATTTCTTTTATGGTAGTGTTTTCCCATATAATATTCCAATTTCAAAAGATAAGTATTATAAAATGACTGATATACTCGAAATTTCTCCAATTTATCACGATGATTATTATTTTTATCAAGGCATTGTAAAACAAGGAACTTACCAGGCCGAACAACAATTGAAAGATGTCGCTTTGTTTGAGAAATATTTATTAAACTATTGGGAATATGCCGTTAAACCTTATAACGGATTAATGGTTTTTATGGGGCATCCGATGTATGTAGGGCATAATGACACAACAATAATTCCCCTCCAAAAGTTGATAACAAAAGTAAAAGCTGACAAGGCATGGATCACAAATCTTGATGAGGTGGCCGACTATTGGAACAATCTCGCCTCTTTAAGTTTTAAAATTGAAGAAAATAATAATAGATTGATAATTAATATTTCGGGGCAGGAAGATGTTGAAGTGGAAAACCTAACACTTAATTTGTATAAAAAACCTAATCACATCACAATTAAATCAGGCAATTATAAATTATTAGATAAAGGATCGAAATATCAAATAGTTTTCGATGCCATAAATGATCAACAATTGATTTTGAGTTTTTAGAAATACATATTAACCTGAGGCTGTGGCAATACGGTTTTAATTTTAAAGCTTTGAAAAAAGTTCACACGGTTTAGATTAGAAAAACTATCACTTCGAATATCAATAAATGACAAGAAAAAATTGATAAATTTGTGAAAAAGAAAAAATGGAGACATTGAAAATGTATATGGGTTTTATTAAGACTAAACAATAATTTAAAAAGCAAACTATGAGCTATTATTTTAACAAAGTACTAAAAAATAGAAATTTCGATGAAGCAATTGAGCAAGTGAAAACCGAATTGAAAAAAGAAGGGTTTGGAGTACTCACTGAAATTGATGTGAAAGAAACATTAAAAAAGAAAATAAATGTTGATTTTAAAAAATATAAAATTTTAGGTGCTTGTCATCCTAAGTCTGCCTATGAAGCTTTACAAAACGAAGATAAAATGGGTGTATTTCTTCCTTGTAATGTAATTGTTGAAGAACATGATAATGGAGAGGTTGAAGTTTCGGCAGTTGACCCGATTGCATCATTGATTTCTATTAAAAATGAATCAATTGGAGAAATTGCGAAAGGAATTCAAAAAAAGCTTATCATGGTAATAAAGAACTTGAAGTAATAAGCGTTAAACATTAATAACTAAAACATAGTAAAACACTGATTGTCTAAATCCGTGAAAGCCGGGATAAGATATCTTTAAGTTATTAGGTTCTACTGCAAATTTAGTTGTAAAATGTTTACGGTTTTCCTAATAGATTTAATTATTATGAGAAAATGCCAGAATTGAAGGATTCATTTCAACCGCAAGAAAACACAATCGTAGTGTTTTTTCAAAATTATGTACTACCTTTAACGGATATGTTTTTATTAATAGGATAAATTAGCTGCTAAAAAATTACATTAAAACTAATAAAAAGGGTGATATACAAATTGAATCCTTAGGCAATTTAAAAATAATGTATTTCAATATTTTTTATTAATTTTTTTTTATGATTCTTAATTAATTTCAGTAAATTGCATTAATTTTAACAAATGAAAACATTAAACAGATTGATTAATATTATAAACTACTATATAAACACATATTTTACAATAAGTTGCGCAAAATTATTTTGTAGAATATATTTGCTTTTTCAATTTTGCAATCAATTTTAAAATTAATTTTAATAATTTAAAAAATTTAAAAAATTAACTTATGAAAAATCTTTTAAAGTTTACATTTGCAATTTTATTAATTGTAGGGTTCACAAATGAATCAAAAGCCCAAATAAACATTGGGGCACAATTTGGCATTGGATTACCAATGGAAACTCCTTTTAGTGATTACCAGAAAATGGGGTTCGGTGGCTTACTCGAAGGAAATTATTTTATTACCGAAAATATTTCTTTGGGTATTAATGCCGGTTATTATTCTTTTTCCGGAAAAGACGTGGATGTTGTTGGAATTGGTGATAAGTATCCTAATTTTTCCGTTATTCCAATAATTGTAAAAGGTGATTACTATTTCTTAACAAGTGGCTTTATACCTTACGGTGGTATTAGTCTTGGTATGTATATGTTGAAGTCTGAAAAACTAACTTTTGGACAAGTTGTAATTCCCTCTGAATCAGATTCAAAATTTGGATTTTCCCCTCATTTAGGTTTCTTAACAGGTGAAGACATTAAATTTGGAGCTGAAGCATCATACAATATTGTTGAAGATGCCAGTTATTTAAATATTAATTTAAAAGTTCTTTTTCCATTAGGCAAATAATGTTAATAATAATATAATCAAGCTCTAAGCTATTTTATTACTCAGTCATCTAACATGGTTTGGATGGCTGAGTTTTTTATTTTAAGTATCATTTGTAAATTCTGTACTCTCAAATTGATAAATTCAAAACTTCGACAAAACTTTTTCAATCTTTTTTAAGAAAGAACAAATCACCCACTTCTGTTTAGGAAAAAGTATAAACAAAAAACACAGACAAATCAACAATCCAATTGATTCTAATCAGTTTTTACACGATTTATCTCATTATTAAACCTGTATTTCCTTGTATTTTATTAAAATTATTCAACGAATAAGATTATATTTTTGCTTTGTTAAATTTTTAACAAATGTTTTAAGAAAATATTAAAAAATAATTAAAATTCAATAAAATTAAATTAAAACTATTTCTATGAAAAAAATAATGAAACTTACATTGGTTCTAGCCTTTGTGTCAAGTTTATTCTTTATAGGATGCAGCGACAAAAAAAATGATGAGCCTCAACCTGAGAAACAAGATCGTTTTGAAGTACTAAAAAACTACTTATCTAATCAAAATCTTGATTTAAATGACATTCTAACAGACTGGCTTACAACAGCAGAAAATGTTTACAACACAATGATGGATACTGATCCTTCAAATGATTATTATATCATTGATATTCGGTCTGCTGATGATTACGAAGAAGGCCACATCAAATGGGCTGTAAATTCAACTTTAGGTGGGATACTGGAAAAAGCACAGGATGCCGGTGGAAAACCAATTATTGTTGTATGTTATTCAGGACAATCGGCCGGACACGGTGTAGTTGCCCTTCGTCTGAGTGGCTATACAAACGCTAAGGTTATGATGTGGGGAATGTGTAGCTGGAATGCAGAAACTGCCGGATCTTGGAATTCGAATACGGGTGATGCAGCTGTCGGTAGTTCTAGTTGGATGATTCCATATAACATTAATGAAAACACAACACATGCTGCACCGGAACTTATGTATGATGCTACAGCCACTGGAGCCCAGGTTTTAGAAGCTCAAGTAGCAAAACTTCTCGAAGGTGGTTTTAAAGGAATATCGGGAACAGATGTTCTTAGCAACCCATTAGGGTACTTTACAAATAATTATTGGGCATTAGCAGATGTTGAAAAATATGGAAATATAAAAGAAGCATACAGAATTCAGCCTTTAACTCTTGAAAATAATGAATATTTAAATCTTGACGCTAATCAAGAAATAGTAACTTATTGCTGGACAGGTCAAACATCTTCATTGATAACTGCATATCTGAATGTACTCGGATATAATGCTTATAGCTTAAAATTTGGTGCTAATAGTTTAATATATTCAAACCTTGAAGCTCATAATTGGAGTGCAACTCAAATAATGGGTTACCCATTAGTAAAATCTCAGACAGAAAATCGTTTTGAAGTATTAAAAACTTACTTAATTAATCAAAACCTTGATTTAAATGATGTCTTAACAGACTGGATTACAACAGCAGAAAATGTTTACAATACAATGATGGATGCCGATCCTTCAAATGATTATTATATCATTGATATTCGGTCTGCTGATGATTACACCGGAGGCCATATCGAATGGGCTGTAAACTCAACTTTAGGTGGAATTTTGGATGAAGCACACAATGCCGACGGAAAACCAATTATTGTTGTATGTTATTCAGGACAATCGGCCGGACACGGTGTTGTTGCTCTTCGTCTGAGTGGCTATACAAACGCTAAGGTTATGATGTGGGGAATGTGTAGCTGGAATGCAGAAACAGCCGGTTCATGGAATTCAAATACAGGTGATGCAGCAATCGGTAATGCTAATTGGATGCTTCCATACGATATTAAAGAAAACACAACTCATACTGCTCCATCACTTATGTATGATGTAGCAGCCGGAGGTGCCGAAATTTTAGAAGCCCAGGTAGCAAAGCTTCTCGAAGGTGGTTTCAAAGGAGTTTCCGGAGTAGATGTTCTTGATAATCCTACCGGATACTTTACAAACAATTATTGGGCATTAAGCGATGTTGAACAATATGGAAATATAAAAGACGCATACAGAATCCAGCCTCTTACTCTCGAAAATAATGAGTATTTAAATCTTGATGCAGGCTCTGATGTTGTAACTTATTGCTGGACAGGCCAAACATCTTCAATAATAACTGCTTATTTGACAGTTCTCGGATATAATGCAAAAAGTTTAAAATTTGGTGCCAATAGTTTGATTCATTCTAACCTTGAAAGTCATGATTGGGGTGATTCTCAAATTATGGGATATCCATTATCACAATAATATTAAATTAGTTAATAATTTTTAAAATAATAAAATTTATGAAAAGAATATTGTTTTTTATTTTAGGTCTTTTATTGATCTTACCTGCTGCAATTAATGCTCAGGGATGTATGGAAGCTTCTTCAGATGAAGGTGTTAATGTGGTCGGATATATTCAGCCACAATGGACATATGATGAGGCAAACGGAGCGTATGAAAATTCTTTCTATTTTAATAGAGCAAGAATTGGAGTTACAGGAAATATTCCTTATGATTTTTCATATTATGTAATGGCTGAATTTAGTCCAAAAACCGATGGGCCTTACCTTTTGGATGCGTTTATCACTTGGAAAAGACTTGCTCCTTATGCAAATATTACTGTGGGACAATTTAAAAGTCCATTTGGCCTTGAATTATCAACGCCATGTCAATCATTGCATACTATTGATCGGTCAATAGTTGTAGACGAACTGGCAAGTCCTTTTCGTGATATTGGAGCAATGATTTGGGGAGGAACTGATCTTGGAATTAGCGAAACCGAAGTTCTAAAATGGAAATTAGCTTTTACTAACGGAACCGGTATGAATGTAGAGGATAACAACCGTTTCAAAGATATTACTGCAAGGGTTATTGTTTCTCCATTTGACTTTGTAGATATCGGAGGTAGCTTTAAATACGGTAAAGTTTTGAAACAGAGTCAAGGAAGCAAGGATACTAAGCTTATTCGTTATGGAGCAGATATTTCCATCGAAAAATACGACTTCCTTGTGCAAGCTGAATATATTGGTGGAAAAGATGAAGGATTTAAGCTCGAAGGTGGTGGTTGAGGTGGCGCCCCTTCTATTGCTCCATTTGAAGGAACAATAAAAAAGAACGGTTTTTATGTAATGGCTTTATATAACACACCATGGAATTTGCAACCGGTTTTTAAATATGGTAATTATGATCCTGATACAGATGCTGATAATACCATGAAAAATACTTACACAATCGGATTAAATTATTTCTTTAACGATTGGACAAGATTACAAGCAAATTATGTGATAAATGACTATATTGGTATTGATTTACCAAATGATTTATTTATGGTTCAGTTACAGATTAAGTTCTAATACTTTCTGGAATATTTAATATTTAAAATTCATATTAGCAGGCTGTTATATCTATTATAACAGCCTGTTTTGTTTATAGATATTTTAAATCCGCCAAAAATTATAGCTTTATAAAGAAAAACATAGAACTTTTTTGTTTTAACTTTGCTCACTACCAATTTTGCTCCATTTTCAATTGGTTTGATTTATTGATAATAATTTTTAATGTTAAAAAGAAACAATATTGAACTCAATCCTATTTGGCTAAAAGCTTCAATAACAGGTGGACTTTGGGCTTCAATAGAAATTATTATCGGGAGTTTTATGCACAACCTGCGAATTCCTTTATCAGGTACAATTCTTACAAGTCAAGGTATTATCCTTTTGGTTGCCTTTTATCAAATGTGGCCTCAAAAAGGAATAATTTGGCGTGCCGGTTTAATTTGTGCTTTAATGAAATCAATTTCTCCAAGCTATATCCTTTTAGGTCCTATGAGTGGAATATTTTTTGAAGCACTTATGTTAGAGCTTGGAATTACAATTTTTGGAGCTAATTTGTCCGGATTTAGTATTGGAGGTGCTTTAGCTTTGTTAAGTACACTAATTCATAAAGTTTTCAGTCTTTTAATTCTTTACGGCCTCGACATTGTTATTATTTACAAAAACCTATTTTATTTCATCACGAAGCAAATCAATATTAAAAATGCAGACCCTTGGGCATTGATTATAATGATTATTATTTTTTATATTTTGATAGGCATCATAGCAGCTTTGGTTGGACTTACGATTGGGAAAAAAACAAAAAAAATAAGGATTGATAAAAGAGATTTTAAAATCAATAGGAAAAAAGATATTGAAGTTTTTAAGTTGAATGATGACCAGATTTTTAAAAAGGTATTACTGATTCTCCATCTGATTATGATCCCTTTAGGATTAATATTAATTAACTATGTTTACATTTATATTTCTTTACCGTTGATATTTTCTTATTTGTTATTTTGCTCAATTTATTATAAAAATTCGCTTAGACGACTGAAAAAACCAATTTTTTGGATACAACTACTTATAATAATTATAATGGCAACAATATTTTGGAAAGGTTTTAATCTGTCAGAAAGAGTGTTTGATATTAAAGGCCTTATTGTTGGATTAAAAATGAATTTAAGAGCTATTTTTGTAATTATTACATTTTCATCATTATGTGTTGAATTGAGAAATCCTTTAATAAAAGAATTTTTATTTAAAAAAGGATTTCGTAATTTATATCTCTCACTTACTTTGTCATTCAGTGCTTTACCAATAATGATGGCAGCTATGCCAAAACCATTGGTGTTTTTAAAGAATCCATTAAAAACATTTGCAAAAATTAACCTTCAAGCCGATGAATGGTTGAGTTATTTAAGCCAAAGCCCGGAAGATAAATAAATTAGTTAAAAAATGAAATAAATTTAGATTAACTCAACAGAAATTTAAAAAACATATTTCTTGTCAACAGAATAACGTTTGATAAATTTATCAATAAAAACGAGCATTATTATAGTTCCCAGAATAATTATTGAAATTGATGAAAATTTTAGATTAGAAAGTAAACCCATTACAGACTGAAAAAACTTTTGAATATCGGGGATAATAGTATTTATTTGATCAAGGTTTGGTTTTTCAATTTGAAAGTTTAAAAACGACCAATCAAACATTAACAAAAAGGAAAATAGTGTAACTGTTGAAATAACAACTAATAACCACCACCATTTTTGATATGATTTTTCGTAATTTTCTATACTTTCCGTTTCAATTCCTGCTTCAATTTTTTGCATAATTTTTTCAGTAAAATCTATTGAAGGCTTTTCGTTAGTTGATTTTTTTATCAAATTTTTTAAACAATCATCTCTGTTATTAATATCTTTCTCCATTTTATTTACAGTTAATCAATTCATACAACATTCAATTCCGTTTGAAAGGAATTTTGCAATTCTACATATATTTTTTTTCTAATCCTATGTAATTTTACTTTTACATTTGAGTTCGTTAGGCCTGTTATCTCGCTGATTTCATCAATTGTGCTTTCGTTCAAATAAAACAGCTTAATCAACAAACTGTCTTTTTCCTCTAATTTTTCAATCGCATTATCAATTTGTATTTTTTGTTCTTCGTCGGACAATTGATTTACGTTCTCAACTATTTCATCAATTGAATAATTATTAATAATTTGATCTTCAATAGCTGAAAACTCTATTTTCTTTTTCCTTGTTTTTGATATTGCCGTATTATATATGATTCGATAAAGCCAGGTTGAAAACTTTGCTTCTTTTTTAAATTTTTCAATAGCTTGGTATGCTTTCAAAAACGAGTCTTGAGCAATTTCTTCAGCGTCTTCTTTGTTGCGAACAATTCTATTTGCTATTATAAATGCCATTTCTTTATGTTTATTGACCAAATATGCAAAAGCAGAAGTATCGCCATTCAATACCTTTTCAACATAATAGATGTCTTTTTTATATTTCATCAATCAATAAGACGTTAGACATTATTCTTGGGTTACAATATACGAAAAAAAAAGTGTAACCCCGAATAAAATATTGCGTCAAAAGAGCGAAAATAAAATATAAATTTAAAGTTTGAAGTCATGGATTTAACACCAATTTTTGCAACTTTCATTGTTTTTGGCTCTGTTGTAACTGTTATTTACTTATTTATCAGGAAAAATGAGAGAAAAATGATGATTGAAAAGGGTGCTGATCCTTCAATATTTAATATTGAAAGATCATCTCCCGGAGCATTGAAATACGGTTTATTCCTTATTGGAATAGGTATAGGAATTTTAGTTGGAAGCATTATTGATGCCGCAACTTATCTTGGCGAAGAAGTTTCATATTTCTCAATGATAGCATTATTTGGGGGATTGAGTCTTGTTATAAGCCATTTTGTAGGGAAAAAGCAACAATAAAATCTCTAAGCCAAATTCGAATCGTAAAAATAAGGTAGCTTTTGCTACCTTATTTTTTATGCTAAATTGAAAGATTCAATAATTTCATATTTTGGGCCTTGAGGCCTTAAAATGCTTTCAAATAGAATTATTTTTTCAACGTGAAAATTCTGAATTTCAATATTTTTATATTTATGAATTTCTCGTTGAAATGATTTTTTATCCCAAATGCTTTTTATTCGTGCAATTGTAAGGTGAGGAACAAAATTTTGCCTATCATTTTTAATTCCAATTCGCTCAAGTTTATCATTTAGGTTTTTTTCAATTGAAAGCAAAGCCGCATTTGACTCGATTCCAAACCAGATAACTCTTGGTTTATACGAACTTCCGAATATCCCAACCTTTGAAAAATTAATAGTAAAAGCTTGAAAATCACATGAAACATCATCTAAAACTTCGCAAATAGAAGCTATTGTTTTTTCATCGGTTTCACCGAAAAACTTCAGTGTAATATGAATATTTTCCTCAGCAACCCATTTTATTTTATCATTTTTCATTGCATGTTTCAAACGATAAAATAGTTGCAGAAAATTTTCATTCGGGTTAATTTTTATGGCTGCAAAAATTCGTTTCATTAATTTTAAAATTTAGAATAAAATTTAATAAAACAAATTTATAAAAAACATTCACAAATTTTTTAACCGTTTGTCATTTTACGGATTAAAAATTTATTTAAATCTAAATAAAATTTATTTTGTTATTCATAAGATAAATCTATACTTTTGCAGCCCAAAAATTTAATATGTAATATATTGAGTGCTTTAAAAAGATATATTATCCAATTTGGGGGTTTGTCTATTGGAAATCATAATTTTGAATTCCATGTTGACGATGCGTTCTTTGAGAATTTTGAGTATTCTGAGATTAAGGAAGGAGATGTGTTTGTTGACGTCTCACTTGAAAAACAAGAAACAATGTTAATATTAAACTTTAGTATTAAAGGAAATGTTAATATTATTTGCGATCGATGCTCTGATTTTTTCGATTTACCGATTTCAACAAATCAACAATTGATTGTTAAATTTGGTGATGAAGATTTTGAAGAAACCGATGATATTTTTGTTATTCCGTTTAACGAGCATAAAATTGATTTAAGCCAATTAATCTATGAATACATAAATTTATCCGTACCCATCAAGAGGGTGCATCCTGATAATAAACATGGTAACTCGACATGTGATCCTGAAATAATTAAAATTATTGAAGGTTTATCTGAAAATAATAGTACTGACAATAGGTGGGATGCCTTGAAAAAATTAAAAAACAAAACGAAATAAATTATAAATATTTTAAAATAATATAAAATGGCTCATCCGAAGAGAAAAATTTCTAAACAAAGAAGAGATAAAAGGAGAACACATTACAAAGCAACAGCTCCTACAACAATAATCTGTTCAAACTGTGGTGCATCAATCCTCTATCACAGAGTATGCTCCGAATGTGGATATTATAAAGGTAAGTTAGCTATTGAAGTGGCAGAAACCGAATAATTTTTTCTTAATCAAATTAGATGAAAAAATTAATTAAAGCAGCAATAACTTCAGTTAATAGTTATGTTCCTGATTATATTCTGGATAATGATGAATTAGCCTCTATGGTTGATACATCCGATGAATGGATAATGTCAAGAACAGGAATTAAAGAAAGACATATTCTAAAAGGAAATGGCAAGGGTGTTTCCTACATGGCTTCTAATGCTGTTGAAGGACTTTTAGAAAAAAGCAATACCTCTCCTGATGAAATTGGATTATTAATATGCGGAACTGTTACAGCCGATTATCATTTTCCTGCTACCGCAAATCTCATTTGTGATAAAGTGGGAATAAAGAATGCTTTTAGTTACGATATTAATGCTGCTTGCTCAAGTTTCATTTATTCTTTGATTACGGCTTCCAAGTTTATTGAAACCGGAGCCTATAATAAAGTAATAGTTGTTGGTGCCGACAAAATGTCTTCAATAGTTGATTATTCTGATAGAACTACTTGTGTTTTATTTGGAGATGCGGCTGCAGCCGTATTATTAGAGCCTACAAAAGAAGATGTTGGGATAATGGATTCCATTTTAAGATCAGACGGGTCGGGAGCATTTCATTTATATCAAAAAGCAGGTGGTTCGGTGAAACCTCCTTCGCATGAATCAATTGATGCCAAAGAGCATTTTGTTTATCAAGAAGGCCAGCCTGTTTTCAAGTTTGCCGTTACAAAAATGGCAGATGTTTCTGTTGAAATAATGAAAAAAAATAATTTATCAGCCGAAGATGTTACCTGGCTTGTTCCTCATCAGGCAAATTTGAGAATTATTGATGCTACTGCAAAAAGAATGGGAATCAGAAAAGAACAAGTTATGATAAATATTCAAAAATACGGAAATACAACTTCAGCTACAATTCCTCTTTGTTTAGCGAATTGGGAACAACAATTGAAAAAAGGCGATAATCTGATTTTATCTGCTTTTGGTGGCGGATTTACATGGGGATCAATTTATTTAAAATGGGCCTATAATTCCTAAAATTTAGTTTTCTCAAACTTATTTTTATTAGACGTTTGAGTATATTCGTGTAAAAATAAAAAGAGCAACTCCCCCTAGAGTTGCCCTTTCTTTTTAAACAATGAATAAAACAGTTTTAAATTATTTTATTCCCTTTTTATTAAAAAACCTACTATTAAAATTTATTAATCAACTTTCTTTATAATTATCCTTTTATAGAACATCCAATAATATGCCAAAATCAAAAGTCATTGATTATTAATTGGTTTAAAACAAGAATGTAAATTTTAAATCTTGAAATAGGAAAAAAATTCCCCAAAAAGATAATTTTCAAAAAACATTATAGAATAATGATATCTGATTTATTCCTCAACAAAGCTTAGCGAATACAAAATTGCCTCGAGTTGCCTCATGTATTTTACTTTCTTCTCTTTTGGATTATAGAGATAGGCATCGGCAGTAATAACTTTCAGGCTTTTGTCGTTAACGAGAGTATAGCTAAGAAAAGGCCCTCCCATAAAATTACCCTCAACTTTCCATAAACCTCTTGTTTCGATAGCAAAATTATTGTTGAAATTGATTTCTTTAAAGAAAGGATAAATCACATCTTGCGAAACTTTCATATAAGAACCGTCTGAAGGGCCTGGAATAAATTGCTTTGTAATAGAATCCCTGATGTCAATAATTCTTTTCGGCTCATAAGCAATTGTATCGGTATAATCATAAGAATAGATCAATATTCCCTCACCAAAAGTATGTGTTTCTTTACGTAACCAGATAAAATCTTTTCCTTTTTGAGCAATATAAAAACCACCCGGGATAATCATCGAGATTCCGAATTTATCTTTCAATTCATTTTTTATTGAAATATCGGCAAAGGATTTAAAGGTCCCTATTATTCTTCTTCTTTCAACCTTGTCAAAAAGCAAAGTGAACGATTCCTTGCTTTTATTAAAAGCCTTTAAGAATGCTTCTTCACTTGGAGCGGTTATTTTAATAACTCTTTGGGGCTGCGCCCACAAGTCTTTTTTGGTTTCAATATTGGTTTTTTTTATTTTTTCATCAATGTTTACAATGAAAATATTTCGGTGGAGTTGAAACATTTTTTTAAACTTGGGTTCAGGAATGTTAACAACCGAAAAAGCAGGTTCAGGTTGCGGTAGGCCAATATGCTCTTGTGCAAACCAATCTTTAATGGTTTTCCCAATTTTGGAATTCCATTGAGCTTCATTATTTGTAACAACAATCATCTCGGCGGTTTTCCCTGAAGAATGTTTCAAAACGGGAACTTTAAGTTCGCATGACTGAATAGTAAAGAGAGAAAGAAGAATTATTAAAATGTTAGGAAGAAAATGATTTTTTTTCATGTTATTTTAATTTTGGTGTAAATACTTATATGAACGATTACTAAAAGATTTGTGATTAGTGAATAGAGGTTAGTGATTGTAAAACATAGCCTTTGAAAGATAATTTTTTTTAGTATTAAATTTCTTACAGCAGTTTCATTACTCATTATCCCGAAAAATTGGGAAAATCAAATCGTTTGTATTCCAATTGCTTCAAAATCATTAGACAAAATTCATATTATGCCAGTTACATCCTTATTCACTAATCACTAATCGCCATTCACAAATCTTCAATTTCATTATATATTAACTTTTTATTGCAACTTTTATTTTCTGACCGGGTTTAAGTTTATTAGCATTCCTTATGTTGTTGAGGTTTTTAATTTGTTTAACAGTTACTCCTTTATACATTTCGGCGATATCCCAAAGAGTATCACCTTTTTTAACCGTATGATAAACATACTTTTCGGGAGTATTATCGATTTTTTTAGAATTCTTTCTGTCATCAGGATAAACAATTAATTTTTGATTTGGGTGGATAGTGTTTCGCTTCAAATTGTTCCAGCTTTTCAAATCATCGACCGAACAATTGTATTTGTTTGCAATAATAGCAAGGCTTTGGCCACTTTTCACATAATGAATATCTTTTTTTAAATTATCAGTATTTTTGAGTTTAGGTTTATATGTTGATGTGTTTTTATAAGTAGTTTGCCCATAGACAATAATTTTTTGTTTAGGATAAATCGTATTGCCTTTTAAATTATTCCAGCTTTTTAGTTTACTAACCGATGTTCCATATTTATTAGCAATACTTCCAAGGTTTTCTCCCGATCTGACAATATGATAGTTTCTTTGCTTTGCTTTTTTAATTTCGGCAAGCAGTTTATCTCTTTTGATTCCTTTTTTTGATTTAAAATTATAGAGAGTAGTTTCATTATTGATAAAATCGCCAATAAATTCTTTTGGAAGACGTAATGAATACTTTTTCCCGTTTACAGCAGGGATAATTCCCATTTTAAACGAAGGGTTTAAAAACTTTAAATCTCCATATGGAACATTCAACATTTCCGAAATCTGATCGAACGATAACACATCTTTCACAATAACCGTATCAATTCCATTATATAAAATTCCAGGGTCGATAGGATATATATTATGTTCGGGCGAATAGCTCATAACATAATTAACGGCAATAAAAGCCGGAACATAACCCCTTGTTTCTCTCGGTAAAAAGGGTTGAATTGCCCAGAAATTCTTTACTCCACCGGCTCGCCGCATTGCTTTATTAACGTTTCCGGCTCCCGAATTATAGGCTGCTAAAGCCAGCGACCAATCATGATAAATATCAAACAAATCGCATAAGTGTTCGCAGGCGGCAATTGTTGCCTTCTCGGGATCGAACCTTTCGTCAACAAAGGACGAAACTTTTAAACCATAAACTTTCCCTGTTCCATACATAAATTGCCATAAACCCTTAGCTCCAACACGTGAACCGGCAGTGGGATTTAATGCCGATTCAACAATTGCAAGATATTTTAGTTCAAGAGGCATGTCGTATTTATCGAGATATTCTTCAAACATAGGAAAATAAACTTCTGCAAGCCCTAACATTTTTGATGTCAGACCGCGTTTGCGAACAGCATAAAGATTTATAAAATCTTTCACATTGTTATTAAAAACCAATTCAATAGGAGTTTCGGCGTTTAGTAATTCAATTCTTGCTTCATAAATTGTATCATGATATTTTGGAATCGTTTCAAACGCAAAATTATATGTATTTAGAATCGAAGTATCGGTAGTAAATAAATAATCGTTAAAATATTTAATATTCACGAGGCTGTCAAGCATTTCGATCATCGGATAATCATA
Organism: Bacteroidales bacterium; assembly: GCA_016342645.1. Taxonomy (GTDB): domain Bacteria; phylum Bacteroidota; class Bacteroidia; order Bacteroidales; family JAEINX01; genus JAEINX01. The sequence goes on from JAEINX010000020.1 coordinate 38,881, forward strand.
AATAAAAGCATCCGTAACAACAGTGGTGTCGTCTTTTGGCGAAAAATAACCGGCATTAGCCGTATTGGTTTGTAGTGAAATAATTAAAATAATAAATAGTAGGTAAATTTTATTCAAGTGCTTCATTAAGTTATCGTATGGTTAAGTTTTTATAATATTCTTTCTTTTCGTGTGTTTTCAAAAACGTGCAAATTTACAGTTTTTATTTTGAGAATTATTAAATAAAACGTTAATGTTTTAAACGAATTTTAAGGGAAAAATTATTTCGATTTTGCTTTTATTTTTTTTATACCTTGAATCCGGCTTAAGAAGCAATTATTCGTGAAACCCTAAAAAAATAAATTTGTTATAATGTTGATTATTAGAATGTAAATATTAATTTATTCAAGCACTCAGGGCATAAGAACTTTTTTAGATACGGATCATTATTAATGATAATATTTCATAATATTAACACAAGTAGAACGCTTGTTGTTTAGAAAATCACATATTCAAGCAAAGGAAAAGCCTTCTCCTAAAAAAAATTATTTTCAACTACTTTTTATTGCTTGAGTTGTCCTTATCTTTTTTGTCTTCTTCAATATTATTTATGCCGTCTTTAAATTCCTTAACACCTCTTCCAAGGCCCTTCATTAATTCGGGAATTTTTTTGCCACCGAATAATAACAGAACAACGGCAACAATAATTACAATTTCCCATCCGCTTAAAATACCGAGAATAATCCATAAATTCATTTCAATAGAATTTTATAATTAATTACACAAAAGTACAAAATTTGTTGAATCGGGATAAATAAAATTTTAATAATGATAAATGATAAAAACTAAAAATTAGTAGTTTTGCTTCTGTTTTTAATGAATTTAATTTTAGTTTATTACAAAAATAAATATATTTTCGATTGATAAATTTATTTAACTTTTAATATCTAATGCAACCATTTATAAATTTAATAAGTCAGTATGTTATTGGTTTTAAAATATTTTAAAATAAAAAAATAAAACAAAATGAAAAACATTTTCTTACAACTCTCATTCTTAATATTAAGCGTATTATTAATATCAAATATTGAGTTAAAAGCTCAAGAAAAGTTCAATGAAGTAAAAAAACTTACCCATTGGATGACTCCCGAAGAGCTTCTCAGAAAAGATGAAATCGGAAAAGATTTTACTCCGACTGATCCGCCTGAAGCTCCTGTTAGAAATATAGCAGAATTTAATCAAATGCAAGGTGTTTTGATTCGCTATCCTTTTGGGATTTCTTTGAGTATAATTAAGGAAATGGCAGAAGATGTGATGGTAACTACTGTAGTTGCGAGTCAAAGCCAGGAAAATTATGTTACAACTCAATATACAAATGCAGGTGTAAATCTAAACAATTGTAATTTTATACAAGCTCCTTCCGATTCGTATTGGACAAGAGATTACGGCCCTTGGTTTGTTGTTGACGGCAATAATAATTTCGGCGTCATGGATTTTCCCTATAACCGACCACGGCCTGCCGATAATAATATTCCTGTCGAAGTTGCAGGATTTTTAGATATTGATCTTTATGGAATGAATGTGATTCATACCGGAGGAAATTATATGACTGACGGTATGGGAATATCAGCTTCTTCAACATTGGTTTGGGACGAAAATCCTTCTTTAACACATGAACAAATCAATCAGTATTTTGAAGATTATCTCGGCGTACACACCTACCATGTTATTCCCGATCCCAATAACACTTATATTGACCATATTGATTGTTGGGGAAAATTTCTTGATGTTGATAAGGTATTGATTCGCTCGGTTCCTCAAAGCCATCCTCAATACGATGAAATTGAAGCAACAGCAGCTTATTTTGCTGAACAAATTTCATCTTATGGTGTTCCTTATCAAGTTTTCAGAGCTTATACACCAAATAACCAACCTTATTCCAACTCATTAATTTTAAATAAAAAAGTTCTTGTTCCCATTACAGGCTCACAATGGGATGATGATGCTATTGAAGTTTATCAGCAAGCTATGCCCGGATATGAGATTCTTGGTTTTACGGGTAGTTGGGAATCTACAGATGCTTTACATTGCCGAGCCAAAGGAATTGCAGATTTGAATGCTGTTTATATTAATCATGTTCCGATACTTGGAGATGTTCCGGTTGAGGATGAATATCAAATTGAAGCATCAATTACAGCCTACAGCGGCTCACCTCTTTATTCCGATTCATTATTTATTTATTATAGCGTTAATGGCTTTCCATATACTCAAACTTTAATGACTTATATTGAGGGATCAACGTATGCAGGAACAATCCCCGGGCAAGGTGCCGGAAGTCAGGTTGAATATTATTTATATGCTGCAGATGAGTCAGGTAGAAATGCAACTCATCCGTTTATCGGTTCTCCCGATCCTCATGTTTTCAATGTTGAAGGTTCTTCTCAAACACTTTCATTATCTTTGGGTTATCAATTTATTTCATCAAATGTTTCACCTGATGATCCTGATCTGCTTGTTGTTCTTTCAGAAATATTAAATGATAATCTTGACTATGTTAGAAATTCGCAAGGCGGAACTCTTAGAAAAATAGGCCCGAATTGGATTAATAATATTGGCGATTGGGCTGAAGAAGAAGGATATTTGTTTAAAATGAATGCCGATGATTCATTTACAATTAATGGGACGGCAATTGACGTCTCAACTCCAATTAACCTTTATGAAGGATACCGGTTTATTGCTTATTTTCCGACTGAATCTATGGATGCACTTACAGCTTTTGCCGGAATTTTGAATGATAATTTAGATTATATCAGAAACTCTAACGGAGAAGTGTTAAGAAAAATAGGTCCAAATTGGGTTAATGGAATTGGAAATGCCAATCCGGGTGAAGGTTATCTCGTAAAAATGTTTTCTCCAGATGTATTAGTTTACCCAACTTCAGGAGAAAAGTCATCTAAGATTAATTCTATGTCAAAAGCTGAGCATTTTAATTTTGAGGGAGGAAATGCTGCCGATCCGGTTTACACTATTTATATTTCAGGGCTTGAAATAGGAGATGAGGTAGCTGCCTTTGATGGAGAAAAATTGGTTGGTGCAACGAAAATTATTTCCCATAATACTTTTGAAAATTCTATGCCAGTTTTTAAAACATTATCAAATAAAGAAGGATTTGCTGAAGGAAACAAGCTTATGCTGAAGGTTTGGTCAATTTCTTCAAATCGGGAAATAGAGTTTTCATTTAATACCATAAATCCACACGGAAATGCTTACCTTGAGCAAACATTTCCTTATTCTGATGGAGAATATAGTATTTACAATCTAAATAAATCAACAAGCAACTTGAATGACGAAATTTTAGTTGATGTTTTGGTTTTTCCGAATCCGGCAAAAGATTTAATTAGTTTTTCTTCTGAAACTAAAATTGACAGGATTTTAATTTTAAACACTTCCGGTCAAGTGGTTGAGGATGTCCTTGCAGGTGTAAATAATTTTAATATCAATGTCTCGAACTATAAAACCGGTGTGTATTTCATAAAAATTGTAACTTTAGAAAATATTATAAGTAAAAAGATATTTATTAATTGATTTAGTACTTAGAGTGCCTAAAGTGTAAAGTGCCTAAAGTTAATGAACTAAATAATGGATGACTGGTTAATAGTAATTATAACTTTAATTTTATCTGCTTTTTTTTCAGGTTTTGAAATTGCTTTTATTAGTTCCAACAAACTAAAAATCGAAGTTGATAGAACAAAAGGCTTGTTTTCAGCGAGGATTTTGTCGGACTTTTTAAATGCTCCTTCCAAATTTATCGGAGCTTTATTGCTTGGAAATAATATTGCTTTGGTAATTTATGGAATTGCGATGGCAAATATTCTTGAGCCTTTATTTATTAGTTCATTGCCTCAAGGTTTCTCATCGGAATTCATTATACTTTTATTTCAAACCATAACTGCAACATTAATTATTTTATTTTTTGCCGAATTCATTCCAAAAGTGTTTTTTAGAATTTATGCTAATGGTATTCTGAACTTTTTTTCCGTTCCGATAAAAATCATATACACTTTATTATATCCTATCGTATATGTTTTTACGGGCTTATCGGAATTTTTATTAAAAAATATTCTCAAAGCAAAATTCACTTCCGAAAAGCCGGTTTTCAGCCCGATTGATTTAGATCACTTTGTAAAAGAGTTTTCGCCTGATGTCGAGGATGAAAATAATGTGCAAACTGAAATTCAGATGTTCCAAAATGTAATTGATTTTCGAGATGTAAAACTGCGTGAATGTTTGATACCGCGTACAGAAATTATTGCTGTTGAGGAAAATGATGATATTTTGAAATTACAAGATAAATTTACTAAAAGTGGCCACTCAAAAATACTTGTCTATCGCGAATCTATTGATAATATAATCGGGTATGCTCATGTTCACGATATGTTCAAAAAACCTCCTCAAATAAAATCAATTATCCGGCCAATAATAATTGTTCCCGAAACCATGTTGGCAAATAATATTTTAAGCATGTTTATTCAACAACAAAAAAACATAGCAATTGTCGTTGATGAATTTGGTGGAACATCGGGAATGGTTTCAATCGAAGATTTGATTGAGGAAATTTTTGGTGAGATTGAAGATGAATACGATGAAGATGATTTAATTGAAAAGAAAGTTTCGGATACTGAATTTATTTTTGACGGGAGATTGAAAATTGATGATTTAAACGAAAAATATAGATTCAATTTGCCCGAAACAGACGATTATGAAACTCTTGCCGGATTAATTATCCATTTTTATAAAAGTATTCCGAGAAAGAATGAGGTAATATTTTTTGATCACTTTGTTTTTTCAATTCTGCAAGCTTCCGAAACACGAATTGAGCAGGTTCGATTGAAAATTGAGTAAAATGTTTTTGATTTAATTACCGATCTATGTCAGCTTAACTTCTCACACAAAAAATCCAAGTATTTCTAACAATTGCGGCTTGTCGGTGAAGGCGATGCGTGCTACTAATTTGAAATCGTACATCCATTCGTCGAGGATTTCGAAGGAGTCGTCTTTGGCATCGGTGGCTTGCTGGGTTTCGCCGGATTCGCGTATATAATCAGCCTGGGCTTGTTCAACTTCCGATAGTTGGCTATTTGCCTGACTTAAAACTTCGAGAGTAATTTTTAGGTAGAGCAAGCGTTGTTGCAGGGTTTCGTCTGCAAGTAAAACCGAATAAAATTTACGTACTATTTCGATGTAATTAATATATTTAGTCGGAA
>JAEINX010000021.1 GCA_016342645.1 Bacteroidales bacterium
TTTGACATCAAACCGGAAGATGTCGGGTTTTGTAACTCGCTGAATACCTGTTGTGAAATTTGACGTTAGTTGGAATTGAAAACGAAGACATATTGGGGCAATCATTTTTGGTCAAGGGGATATTGTGTTGATACAATTGGTCTTGACGAAGAAAAGATTAAAAAGTACGTCAAATATCAGGAAAAACAAGAGCGTTTAGAAGAGCAACAGCGACTCGATTTTGGCCACTTATAGGGGCCTTTTACAAATCCACCTTCTCAGAAGGTGGTTTTTTTATAACAATAATAAAAAATTAATGCCTGTTTGCATCCATGTTAATCACGCACTTATGGATGGGTTTCATGTGAGTAAATATCTTGAATTATTTCAAAATTTTTTAAATGAATAATAATCCAAATAAATAATCGTAGATTTACAACGTAAATATTAATTAAAAAAATCATTTAACCCATGAAAAAGTATTGTTTAGTTATTTTATTTGTTTTTGCATTTTCGGGACTGATTAAAGCCCAAAATTATGAAACCGGTATCGGACTCAGAGGAGGTTTTGCTTCAGGCATAACTGTAAAGCATTTTCTTACCGAAAAAACTGCCGTCGAAGGTATTTTCAGCACTCGATGGGGTGGTTTTATGATTACCGGTCTTTACGAAATAGAAGCACCCGCCTTTGAAACCGAAGGATTAAGTTGGTATTATGGCGGAGGAGCGCACATTGGTTTTTGGAACTCTAATAACAGTGGAAATTCTTGGTGGGAAGACGACCATACTGGAAACTATACAGTTCTCGGGATTGACGGAATCATTGGGCTTTCTTATACTTTTTCTGAAGCACCGATAAATATTTCATTAGATTGGAAACCAATGATAAATTTTGTGGGATATTCGGGCGTTTGGGGCGATATGGCTGCAATTTCTGTCAGATATACGATTAAAAGTAAAAGGTATTAGGCTTTTGATTATGAAATGAGTGAATGATAGAACACTAAAATAGTTTTTCATTCATTAATCATTTTTTCTAAAGTATTAATAAAAAATTGATTAAGGAGTTTCGGGATGTAATTTGAATAAAAAAACAACACCCATGAAAATAGGCAATAATGATTATAAAACAGTTTGGATGGAAGGCCATGATGTGTTCTTAATTGAGCAAAATCTTCTGCCATTTAAATTTGAAATTTATAAATCGACTACATACTTTGAAACAGCGAATGCCATAAAAACCATGATTGTCAGAGGTGCCGGTGCAATAGGAGTTGCTGCCGGATATGCTATGGCACAAGCTTTTTTACAAGCACCTGAAAACGATCTTTTGAATTTTGTTACAAAAGCAAAAAACGAAATTGAAGCAACCAGGCCTACTGCCCGAAATTTATTTTATGCAACGGAATTGGTTTTCGAGGCAGGAAAAATATCTATTCAAAACGCTGTTGAAAAAGCAAATGAAATTGCTTCGAAAGATGTCGATGATACGAGAAAAATAGGTGAATTCGGAAACGAATTAATTAAAGACGGTTTTTCCATCCAAACTCATTGCAATGCAGGTTGGCTTGCTTTCGTTGATTACGGAACAGCCTTGTCACCAATTTATTATGCAAACCATGTGGGGAAAAAGATATTTGTTTATGTTGATGAAACAAGGCCGAGAAGTCAGGGTGCACGACTTACAGCCTGGGAACTAAAAAACGAAAACATTCCACATGTAATAGTCCCAGACAATGCCGGAGCATATTTAATGTCGAAGGGAAAAGTTGATTTAATGATAGTTGGCGCCGATCGTATTGCTGCTAACGGCGATGTCGCAAACAAAATCGGGACATTCGAAAAAGCTATTCTTGCTAAGGAATTCGGTATTCCTTTTTATGTGGCGGCACCAACTTCTACTTTCGATGACAAATGTAATTCGGGCAACGAAATAATTATTGAAAACCGCAACCAGGATGAAGTCTTGTTCCAAACCGGCCTGAATGTTAAAGGTGAATTGGAAAAAGTTCTTGTCTGCTCCCCGGGTTCTAATGCCCTGAATCCTGCTTTTGATGTTACTCTCGCAAAATATATCAGCGGAATTATTACCGAAAAAGGAATTATTAAGGCTGAAAAAGAGTCAATCGCTTTGCTATTAAAATCATAAATCAAATAGTCCCATTTTCTTACGAATTCACTAATTTTTTCATTAGTCAATTAGCGGCATCTATCCAATTCATTGGCAGAATAGACAAAATTTTTCGTTTAAATATCAACTACAAATGCTCCCGATTCGGGAACCGAATAATAACTGATATTGTTTTTGATACATTCTTTTTTCCATTTTCTTATCGAATAAAATGAATTTGATGAATCAAAAATCAATAAATCAAACTCGTACAATTTTGTTAACTCGTCGATTTTTAAATATGGGTTTTCTGTAATTATCAAATAATTAAGCTTCAATTTTTTCAAGTCTTCGTTTTTAAAAGCTGGCCTTTTATCTATTAAAACGATTGTTTTATCAAAAAACTGAAAATAATTTCTGTTTTTAAAAATTAAATTATCATAGCAATAATCATTTATTGAAAGATGTAAAGAATGATTTTTTATATTATTGATTCCTAAATTACAATGGTTGTTTTTAATTCGATACGACAATGTTTTCGAATCATTCATTAATATTGAATCGGCAAAGAAATAACTTGTTTTACCGGAAATAAAATCAAATGCAGAACTTTTATTTACGTTATAAACTATGAATTTTTTGTTGGAATAATTTTGAATACTTTTTAATGAAAATGAAAACATTAAAAAAATCAATACTACTAAGCCAAAATATAAATGTTTCTTTTTTGTCTTCAATAAAAAAATAGCAAAGCAAATTATTAAGGCATAAAACATTATTACTTCAGGAATGTTTAATGAAATATCAGTAAGTTTTGAAAAAGGAAGACTGTCAATGATTCGAACAGAAGTATTTAAAAACCAAAGTAGAGAAATTAATATTTTTGAAACAAAATATGAAATGAAATTGATAGGAGATGTTATCAATACCAAAAAACCTGTACTGATAATTGCAAATGAAAGTGGGATGACAATTAAATTTGTGATAATAAAATAATCGGGAAATTGGTGAAAATAAAAAATTGCTATTGGAAATGTGCCTAATTGAGCAGCAATAGAAACTGTAATTATTGCCCATGTTTTGTCGGCAAACCAATTACTAAAAACAAATAAACGATACATTGGAGGTTGTAAAGCAACAATTCCAAGCACGGCAGCATATGATAGTTGAAACCCGACTTCAGTTATTATAAATGGGTTGATTAACAATAAAACAAAAGCAGAAACAGCAAGGCTATTGTAAATATCTGAATGTCTTTTTATTGCCTTGCCTGCAATTACAAAACTTAGCATTGTTGCAGCTCTCATCACCGAGGGCGATAAACCGGTAATTAAGGCATACAGCCACAAAGAAAGTATCAGAATAACAAAATACAAAATCCTTCCAAATTTGTTCTTTCTTAAGAAACCTAATAAAATAGTTAGAAACAAGCAAACTATCCCAACATGCAAACCCGAAACACATAAAATGTGCATTGCTCCTGCTCCTGTAAATTCACTTCTTAACTCAGGATCTAATTTATCATCGTAACCCAACAAAATTGCGGATGCAATCGCGTATTCATTTCCTTCAATTTTGTTTTTTCTTAAAATTGATAGAAATAAACCTCGTAGTTTATATGAGAATTTGAATAATGGATTCCCTTGGTTCTTTTCGCAGATTTCCCAATTGTTTGCTTTCACAAAACCTTGATAATAAACACCTTTTCTATACAAATAACTTTTATAATCAAATTCACCGGGATTTTGTGGAGGCTTGATTATATTGATATATGTTTTCAATATCAATCTATCGCCATAGGCAATTTTTGAACTTAAGCTGTCTTTTTGAAAATAGAATAAACATTTTGGGCTTTTTTGTAAAACTATACTATCGTCTGTAATATAGAGCATTCTTGCTAAAACTTTATATGATCTTTCAGTTTCAGAAGCAGGTTCAAGAACTTCACACTTTATATTTTGCTCGTAACTAAGTGCCGGCAAATTTTTATTTTCAAAAAATTTTTCTGTGTTCTGAATTGTTAATTCAAAACCAATTACGAAAAACAAAATGTTAATTACAAAACCATAAATCCATCTGAAGTTAAACGAAATAAATTTTTCTAAGAAAAAAACAGATGAAAAAATTACAACAAACAAACCGGCAAACATTATAAACGGAATATGTATTTCTTTTTCAAAAAATATAGCCGCAATTATTCCTAACATAAAAGGGATTAGTATCCGAACAAATGGTAACTTTCTCCAGTAATTCATAGTTTTTTTATTTATTTTGCTTCATAAAAACTTCTGTTTTTATCTATTAATACCAAAATTTTGATTTTGTTATCAAAAGGCATATGTATATGTTTTTTAAACATAAGTTATTCTGTGAGTTAGGATGCGAAAAAAAATTTTTTTTTGAAAAAAATTGCAACAATTATTTCCAAATACCGGCTCAAAAAAAACAATCAAGTTTCTATCAATGTTTTTTTAATTTTGTAAAAAAATCTGCTTATAATCGCACTGAAAAAATATTTTATTATGAAAAAATTTAGCCATACTGATAAAGAGGGAAAAGCCAAAATGGTTGATGTGGGATATAAAAAGATGCAAGTCAGAACGGCTGAAGCAATTGGGACAATTTCGATGAGTGAACAAACAATTAAACTTATCGAAGAAAATAATATGAAAAAAGGTGATGTGCTTACGGTTTCAGAAATTGCAGGTATTCAGGGAGGTAAGCGGACTTCTGATTTAATTCCGCTTTGTCATCCTTTACAAATCACAAAAATTGGTGTTAAAGCTGAAATTGAAGAAAATTCGATAGTTGTTCGTAGCTTTGCAAAATGTATAGGGCAAACCGGAATAGAAATGGAAGCACTTACGGCGGTCAATATAGCTTTATTAACTGTTTATGACATGTGTAAAGCAGTTGATAAAAATATGCAAATTGAAGGAATTAGGTTAGTTAGCAAGGAGAAGCAAGACTTGGAAGAGCCTTTATAATAACAAAGAAATTCCGAATATAAATTTATTTTAACCATTGGAAAGTTAATAATGAAAAATAAAAAACAAGTAGAAATAATTTCCGTAAACATTTCAGAAAAAAAAGGAACAATAAAAAAAGCTGTTGATGAGATTGTTCTTGATGAAAATGGAATTAAAAATGATGCTCATGCAGCACCCTGGCACCGTCAAATTAGCTTGCTCGGAGTTGAGAGTTTTGAAAAATTTGAAATCATTGCAAGCAGAAAAGTAAATTACGGCGAATTTGCCGAAAATATTACAACAAAAGGAATTGAACTTTATAAAACCCATCCTCTCGATAGATTTATTTTAGACAGTATTGAACTTGAGGTTACGCAAATAGGTAAAAAATGCCATGGCGATTCTTGTGCAATTTATCGTGAAGTCGGTAGTTGCGTTATGCCGAAAGAAGGAATTTTTTGTAGAGTAATAAAGCCGGGTACAATCAAGCCCGGACAAACTATGACATATATTCCAAAAGTTTTTAAGGTTCTTATAATTACTTTAAGCGATAGAGCGTTTAAAGGAATTTATCCTGATAAAAGTGGCCCGAAAATTAAGGATTTGACGGAAGAATTTTTCAGTAAAACAAATCGGGAATTTGAGATCGGATCAACAATTATTCCGGATGACAAAGAGCAACTTCAGAGCATTTTATTAGAAGCTAAGAAAAATAAAATTGACTTTATTTTTACGACAGGAGGAACAGGTATAGGCACTCGGGATTTCACTCCCGAAATAGTTTCCGGACTCTTGGATAAAGAAATTCCGGGGATAATGGAAAGTATCAGAATTAAGTTTGGTAGCGAAAAACCAAATGCTTTATTAAGTCGAGGAGTTGCCGGTGTAATGGATAATTCATTGATTTACACGTTACCCGGAAGTGTCAAAGCTGTTCAGGAATATCTTTCTGAAATTTTTAAAACGCTTTTGCATTTGAAATTTATGCTGCATAATCTTGATGTTCATTGATTAGGAGAATGATTTAATGCTAAAATGAGAGAATGATAGAATACAAAAATTAAAGTGGAACTATCCATACAAATAAATAAAAACATGTCAATCACAAGAGAAGAAGCAATAATATTATTAAATCAATATATCAAAAAAGAAAATATGCTTAATCATTGCTTAGCAAGCGAGGCTGTTATGAAAGCAATTGCAAAAAAGCTCGGGAAAGACGAAGAAAAATGGGGGCTTGCAGGACTTTTACACGATCTTGATGTTGAGATTGTTAATGCAGATCCAAAAATTCATGGCCTCGAAACAGCAAGAATATTAAGCGATAAAAATGTGGACGAAGATATTATTGACGCAATAAAAATGCATAATAAAGCAGCAACCGGAATCGAAAGACATACTGATTTTCAGCATGCTTTGGCTGCCGGTGAAACAATTACAGGCTTAATTGTAGCTACAACTTTGGTCTATCCTGATAAGAAACTTCAAAGTGTTAAACCAAAATCTGTGACTAAACGAATGAAACAAAAAGCTTTTGCAGCAAAAGTAAGTCGTGAAAACATTTTAGAATGTGAAAAAATAGGTATTCCGCTAAATGAATTTGCCGAACTTTGCGTTGATGCAATGAAAGAAATTAGTGATGATATAGGACTATGATAAATTTAAAACATTTGATTTTAATGCTACAATGAGTGAATGAGTAAATGAGTGAATGAGATAATGATTTAATGTTGTAATAATAATTAGAATAGATATGACTGAAAAAGAAATATTCATTGAAAAGATGAAAAAAAGAACTAAGAAATTTGCTGTGGATGTGATTCAGTTTTGCGATTCATTAAAAAATAGCAAGGCTTCTTCTGTGATTACATACCAACTAGTTAAATCAGCAACATCAACTGGAGCAAATTATCGGGCAGCATGCAAAGCAAGATCTAAAAATGAATTCTTCAGTAAAATATGCATTGTTGTTGAAGAAGCTGATGAGTCAGAATATTGGCTGGAAGTAATAAAAGATGTAAATTTGTCAAATGACGAGATAGAGCTTGAAAGACTTCTTAAAGAAACAATTGAAATAACTAAAATAATGTCAAAAGCAAAAAGTTCAGCCTATAGTTAATTCTAATAACTATCTAACCAATGTAACATTAAATCATTATAACATTAAATCATTATAACATTAAATCATTATAACATTATAACATTATATCATTATATCATTTACTTATGAAAATCCCTTCTTTTTTAAAAAACAAATATTTCTATACTATTATCGGTTTCATTGTGTGGATGTTATTTTTTGATGGCAATAATATTATTTCACAAATAAAACTTAGTAATCAACTCAAAGAATTAAAGCGAGAAGAAAATTATTATAAAAATCAAATCGAAAAAGATAAAGAAATAATTAAAGCACTTTCATCCGATTCATCTGCCTTGGAAAAACTAGCTCGAGAAAAGTATCTTATGAAAAAAGAAAATGAAGATATTTTTTTAATAATAGAAGATGATGAAAAATAACAAATCTTTAACAATTTATTAACAATTTATTAACAATTCGGATAACAAATTAATATCCGGTAATTAAAACCGGTTTATGGTGATGATATTATTATATGGTTTTATTTGCAGGATATTAACCAATTAGCTGGTTGTTTCACGAGCATCAAAAATATAGAGCTTTTTTTGTCGTTAAAAAGGCTTGTTAAACTAATATATTTTGATTAGGTTTTTCTTATTATTTTAGCTTTTTAAAATTGAACACAAAAAGAATGAAAAAAAAATTTATTGTTCTTATAATATTTTTTTTGATTTTTAATAATTATTCGCAATTATTTGCTCAATCAAGACATAAAACTACTGCCAAAGAATATATTGAAAAATATAAAGATATTGCCATTAAGGAAATGAAGAAACATAATATTCCTGCAAGCATTACAATTGCACAGGGAATGCTTGAATCGGGCTTGGGCCAAAGTAAACTGGCAACAAAAGCGAATAATCATTTTGGAATAAAATGTCATAAAGATTGGAATGGAAAAACGTTTCGTAAAAATGATGATAAAAGAAGAGAATGTTTTCGAAAATACAATTCAGTAGAGGAATCTTTTTCAGATCATTCAATTTTTTTGAGTCAAAGAAACAGATATAAATTTCTTTTTAATTATGAAATTTCCGATTATAAATCGTGGGCACGCGGACTAAGAAAAGCCGGATATTCAACCAATTCACGATACCCGAAATTATTGATTGCAATTATTGAAGAACATGAACTTCATAAATTTGATAGCAAAAGACATAAAAATACAAAATCAAAAAAACAAAAGAGTAAGTATTTATCAAATAGCAATTTTTCAAAAGAAACAAAATTTGAGTTTGTTTCAATTAACAGTAATAATAGAAAAATTTATAAAAATAATAATGTAAAACTTATTATCGCAGAACAAAGTGATACGTATAAGAAAATCGCAGATGAATTCAATATTTATACATATCAACTTTATAAATATAATGATCTGAAAAAAACAAAAAAAATAACTCCGGGACAAATCATTTATGTTCAGTCAAAAAAGAAAAAGTGTGACATTAAATCTCATCAAGTAAAACAAAATGAAACAATGTACACAATTTCACAATTTTATGGAATCAAGTTGAACAAACTATATGCTCACAACAATATGATTTATGGTGAAAAAATTAAAGAGGGGCAAATATTATTGCTTGATAAACAAAATAGGTAAATAAAAAAAAGCCTGAAAATATTTCAGGCTTTTTTATTCTAATTATTTTTTGATTCATCTTTCTTTTTCTTCTGACTTTTTTTGTACTCTCGTCTTTGTTGTTGCAATTGCTTATCCTTCAAACGTTGTTCTTCCTCTATTTTCTTTTGTGCGTCTAATTCTTTTCTTTTCAGATCTTTTTGTTTTTGCTTGTTTGCTTTTCTTTCGTTTTTGTCAAGAATTTTGTTTTCGTCAATTCTTTCTTTTTTGAGTTTTTTGTCTAATTCTCCTTTTATTTGAAGATCGGGAGTAGATAAAACTGTTTCTTCTTTATCAAAAATAGCAACATTAAAACCAAGCCTGAAATGTAATTGCCTTGTATCAAAAGGAGCAAACAACCCAATTATATTATTGCTAACAAAATATGCTTGTATGGGCCCCATATTAAAAGATAGTCCTAAACCTATATTCGCATAAGTACTATTTATAACAGAATAAGAACCTTTTACATGAATGCTCTTAGTAAAGCTTCTTGTATAACTTAAGCTAAACGAAGAAGCAAAATGACTACAATAGTTTCTGCCGAAAAATACAAATCCGGCGCTGCTTTTATTATCAATTTTATAAGAACCACCAAGAAAGAAATTTGTTGGAAGATTTGTTTTATATGAATCTACAGTTTCTGAAAAATGAAAAATCTCCGTTAAACTATCTTTAAAGATACTCCAAATATCAGTTGAATCATTTTGTTCATCTAAATAAATGCCATTAAATTTGTAATTGGCATTATCACTTTTATAATTCTTTACTCTTGATTTCCAATTTATGGATCCGATATCAAGAACACTTGCCGAGAGTTTGATTTTTTCATTGAGTGAATAAGTAGCACCCAAATCAAAGGCAAATCCATTATTTTTATTATCCGAAAAATAATCGGAAAATGTTAATTCCTTTTTATCAAATTGAACTCCTGAAGTATTTATTAAAATATCCGATCTTCCTTCGATTGAATAAAATGTATTTTCGTCAGGTTTTGTAAAAAACGAAGCATCAAATTTTTCAACATTTACGCTTGCAAATCCTTTCAAATACTTCAGACGAACACCCACCTCAAGCTTCTCAAAATTAGGTATTGGCATTGAATAACCAACATGGAAGGCAATGTAACTAAGAGTGTTGAAATCGGTATTACTGAAATCAACCAATTTATTTTTAAATCTGGTATCGGCATTTCCATACCAAACAAATTCTATTAATTCTTTTGGATATTTGAATTTTAAATCAAAATTATCGTAAGCTCCAACTGTTAAAAAGCCTTTTTTAGTTTTAAAGCCTACAAATAAAAAATCATTATGAATATTGGTGAGGAAATAATTATTATCATCAAGTTTTGAAATAACATTTCCAATATCTACTTTTAATGAATCGTCGTGCGATCTTTTAACTAATAGATCATTAATACCAAAAATGCTATTGTGATAAGATGTTGAAATTGATGAAATTCCCGGAAATCCCACAACTAATTTATATTTAGGAGTAACAGAAGGATTTGAAAATGATGATTGAGGTATAACATCAAAATCATATAAAAGAATGTTTTGTTGTGCAAAACCAATAGTTGAAAATAAAACAACTAATATTGAAGTATATAATATCTTTTTCATAATTAATCAATTTTAAATTTACCATCAATTGCAATGTAGGCTTTAATATAGTAATTAGTGTATAATTTAGCAATACCAGATTCATAAGTGCTCATTTTTGAAGTGAATGTTAATTGATTCGCTTTTGAAAATGAATCTAATTGATGATCGTTTAAATCTATTGTTAAGCTACAGTTTGTAGTTTCAATTACTTTTCCTACCGCGTTTGTTTTAGCTGCAATTAAACCGCCCTCAACGGAAATTGTATCAAGAGCAACAATATTTTCAGGACTGATTGAATCTTTTAACACAAGTAAAAAATCTGCGCTAAAAGGGAAGCCATTAATTGCATTTATTTTCAAGCTTGCCGATTCAACATTTTTGCTAAAATCATCACCAAGGTTAACATCAACAGTTTCATAAATTTCCAAGTCGCTTGTTTCGAGGCTAAGTGGAAGCTTCATATCAACTCCAAGAGTAAATTTATCCGAAATATTTGCAAAATTATAAACAGGTGTTCCAATTGGTGTATTTGTTAAGCCGGCACCTGAATAAGTAATTCCTTTAGGTGGTAATGCAAGAAAATCTTGAATTTTTGAATTTTCTTTATTAATTATAAACGAGCTTAAAATAATTTCACCGGGGATTTTAGGATATTCAAATCGAATAGTATCTTCACCATCAATCAGAATATCTATATTTTGTTCTTTACCGGTTTTTGATTTTCCTGTCATATTCAGGTTAACAGCAATTGGTACACCAATTGAATTAGAATAATTTAAACTTATTTCAGGATCACTAAATATTAAACCTCCCGAAATTTGATCTAAAAAGTCAATATTAAGATCCAATGAATCAAGATCAACTTCAAATAATTGGTTACCAAAATATCCATCAACAAATGAAAAATCAATATTATCTAAAGAATAAATCATTTCTACATATTCATTTTGATCAAATTCAACCAAATTTTCACCTGTAGGTTGCGATGTTACTTCATAAGCAATATGAACGGCATTATATGGCTTCAGAGGATCGGTTGTTAAATCGAACTCAACGCCATCAAGATTCCATGTATCATTTACAGTTCCGAGAGGTGGAATTGTAATATTTCGAGGTGTAACCGGATTCCCATCAATAGTTGCATCCGGCAACATAAGTTTTAAATCAATTGTAGTCTTTATTGTGGAATTTATTTCATAGATCAGGTTTACTTTTGATAGTGTAATATGTTGTAATTCTGAACCGCTTGGAACATCAAAACCTATTGTTGTATCATTATTATAAATTGGTTTTGATTGGTAAGGTATTTTTGCAAAACCGCTGGTTGCTTTAATGTTGCTGGTTGTTGCTTCAACATAAAAATTATCAATATTTACCTCGACTAAAACAAACTTTGAAGGGTCAGGGATACTATCAGGTGGAGGATTTGGATTAGCCATTAGCCCGCTACCGGGAGAAGTAAAATCAGATATTCTTGCCCGAAGGGAATTCGACATTTCAACACCGGCAAGAGATATTGAATCTTTTACAGTTGCCATTGAATCAATTTGTGGTATTAAAATAGTGCCAATATCTATACTGTTTATTATATCTTCAATAACAATATTGATATTTTGGAACGGAACTCTTATATTATTTGTAATTGAAAGCACTAAATAACCTTCTGATAATACTACACTTGAAAAATTATTAAATTCCGGAAGGTTAACCAACACAGGTTGTGACGGAGGATCAGTTGCAGGGAAAAAATCAACTGTTCCATCATGTGCAAGAATTGAATCTCGCTGATGAGATGGAATATTTTGAATCATATCATATAAAACCACCTGTTCATTTATTGAAACATTATCTATTTCAACTTTCCCAAGATCAAAATGTTCAACTACTTCTTCTTGTTCGGGGATCTCAATAATTTCATCTACACCAATTGAAAATAATGAGTCGTCACTATAAACAATTTTAATAGAACTGTCAGAATTATAAATTAAATTTGAATCCTGTTCGAGTAAGTGGCCTAAGGTAAGATTTGTATTTAGTAAAGGAACCGACATTGTGGGATTCAATGTTGGGGTTACTATTTTATTCAAATCCTTCTTACATGACTGAAATGCCATTAACAGCATAAACAGAATGATAAATATCGAAAATATCGATTTTGTAAATTTTCTCATCATAAAATTATTTTAGTTAATTAATAGTTTTCATATTACAAAAATATAATATTTTTTACTTTAGTCAAAAAAAACGTCTTTTTATTTTTCAATGTTTTGATAAATCAAAACATCTGAATTATTCATATTAATTAAGTAGCCTTCATTAGGAATAATATTACCAATTCCATTAACCCAGTTTGGGCCGATTTTCACTATCATTAATCCATCTGAATTCCTTATAAAGTTTAAATTATCGTTTAAAATTGTTTCAAAGGCGCCTAAGGCATTAGTTGGTGTGTTAAGTAAACAGCTAATAATTTGATAGCCTAAATTTAATTCTATAGGGGTTTGGGGATCAATAATTTCACCTTCAATATGTAAAACTTCCAGGTTGTTCATTTTAAATAAATATCCTTCGGTGAGTATCCAGTCACCAATTCCATTTACCCAAACGGGGCCTATTTTCCTAAACATTTGTCCATCCGAATTTCGAACAAAATCAAGGTTATCGTTTAAAATTTCATCAAGTACGATTATCATATCAGGATTTTCGGGTAATAAATAAGATGAAACAAATTGGTATCCGTTAGCAAGTTCAATAGTTTGAGTAATTGTTACTGAGTTTACAAAAATCTCAATCAAGCTATTTGCAGTATTTTCCTCCGAATCGGTTACGGTAAGTGTGTAAATAGTTGTGTTTTCAGGGGAGGCAATAGGGTTTTGAATACTTGGGTTGCTTAAGCCTTCGACAGGCAGCCATTGAAAACTATAAGGTTGTGCTCCACCATAAGCAAAAGAATTCAAGCTAACTGCATCACCTGATGAAATTGTGTCGTTTTCGCCTGCATTTGCCATAAGCTGTTTATAAACAAGATAATTGCCTTCAAGAAATCTTTCTTTTGCAGGAATTGTCCCTGAATTTAAAGCATTTGGAATTCCAATTGTCGGGAGTTCGGAAGCGACATTCCAAAATTCAGGGGTAGCGTTTAAATAATATGAGGTATCTGGTAAATAATTAGTGTTTGGAGGCAAAATTTCTCCATCAATATTATTTCCATGAGCAAAATGATTTGTACCGGTTAAAATATAATAAAGTCCGTAGAAAAGTTCAATGAAAAAATTATAACCACCTTCTGTAACTTCGTTTCCTACAAAGTTTTGATCATTAGTTGGAGCACCTTCGGGCGGTGTCATAATTATTCCATACCAATCAATTCTGTTTCTGAAAAAAGTATTAAATGGTCCTGCAGGCCCCCAATAATGATCAATTATTAGGTTTTGAACAATATTTCCTTCAAAGAGATTTGAAAACGGATAATGCCCATGCAATGAAATATCCCCGGAAAAATCATTTATTGGTTCTGAGCGAATCGGTTCAATTGAATAATTATATGAAAAAACATTTCCGTTTGCTCCGGTTTTCACCATCATGGCATGACGCAAATGTTTAAAAATATTATTTTCAATTAAACAATCGCCGCAATGGTGGTTTAAAGTTACTCCATATCCGTGAGTTCCTACTCCGTCATATAAAAAAGCGTCATGAATAAAACAACCACTGATTTCAATTCCCATACTTGTTGTGATATAAATGTGACTTCCGGCACTTACATCACTTTCAACTCCGCTAACCCAACAATTATTTGAATACCCCAAATAAATGTTATAGCCGTTTCCTTCTCCGGGATTATCTTCTCTGACAATTTTTAAACATTCAATTCCAACATTTGATCGTGGATTAATTTTTCGGATTTCCGGATTTAATCCTGCCTCATAATCAATTCTTAAAGCTTCCTCTATTTCGATTTCGTTACCGGAAATATTAATAATTTTTACAATTTGGCCTACAGAATAGTCGCCCCAGCTTATTGGGTTTGAATCCCATGAACCGTTTTCCTCTCTGATTTCAGCAAAATCACCAATCGAAAAAACAGAGGCATCAGTTATTGTAATTAAATTCGATCCTTTCAAATAATTTGAAATAATGGGCTGAAAATCACCTGATACACTTCCTGAAACAGAGATACAACTTGCAGAAACACCACCGAGATTAAAGCTTAAAGTTGTAAACTCAGGCATTTCACCTCTTAAAATAACATTATCAGGTAGAGATAAAGTTGACTGAACTAAATAATTTCCCTGAGGGAAAAAAACAACTCCCTCTATTCCGTTTAAGGCATTGATTGCATCAATAATCGCTTGATAATCGTTAGTAGTTCCATTGCCTAAGGCTCCAAAATCCATTACATTCAAAACAAGGGAAGGATTAGGAATCTCACCCGAATATCCGGTATTTGTCCAATTAACCCTTTTAGATTCAGGGATTATCTGTGCTTGAACACTGGCTGAAATGGCAATGGTTATTATTAATATTATAAATTTCCGTATTTCTATAGTTTTCATTACAATAGTTTTAAGTTAGCATAATACTTTTCCGTAATATTCAAATTTCGTTGCAATATACGACAATTATGCACAAAAGGCAATACAAGTTTCAAAAAGTTAATCAATAATTTTTTTTCAGCAGATGAAAAACATTATACTAATAGTTCGTTATTAAATTTTTAAAGCGATTTAAATTCAATTTCATTATCATTGGAAAAAGAATAATGAAAATATTATTCATTTCAAAATTCGATTAAGGTTTTATAATTAATCGTTTATATAACCACTAAAGCAAATATGTTAATATATAGTTTTAAAAGTATTTGGAAATATAATGAAATGTTATATTTTTGTCAAAAAAAAATATTTAAAGATTTTATTAACGAGTTACAATATAAAAAGATATGCCAGAAATAGATATTAATGGGAAGAAATTTGAAGTTGATGGAGACGGTTTCCTTCAGAAACCTGAAATATGGAATGAAGAAGTAGCAATTTTATTTGCAAATAGTGATGGTACAGGTGAGCTCAATGAAAAACATTGGGCCGTTGTAAACTATATCAGATCACATTGGTTGGAAAATGATATGGCCCCTATGGTTAGAAATATTTGTAAAAATACGGGTTTGAGATTACGCGAAATTTATCAACTTTTTCCATTAGGTCCTGCCAGGGGTGCTTGTAGAATTGCCGGACTTCCAAAACCTGATGGTTGCGTTTAAAATAAAAAATGGTTAAATTGTTGATATGGAGCAAAAGAATTTAAAAATTGTGTAATCTAATCGCAATTACTCAAATAAAAAATTAGCAATTTATTCATTTGACAATATAACAATTTTAGCATAATAATTTAACTTAGAGTGCAAATGCTTACAAGTATTTATTGATTGTTTTTTAAAATTTATTCAAATGTTTACAATTTATCATTGGATTTTTCTTGCAGGGTTTGCAATATGCTTAATCTCTTGCCTTGTCCAATTTTTTAAAGTCATTTTATCCGGTTTACCAAAAGATTTTTCTCACCCTCTTGGCAAAACCTTGCCGGCAATATTTTATTCATTTACGGGTGCAATGTCACCAACAAAAAAGGAAACCGCTTATCTTCATCTACCAACTTATACTGCCGGAATAATTTTTCATATCGGTACTTTTTGGGGACTTTTTTATTTAATTGTTTTATTTTTCAATATTCAATTACCTGAATGGTTAGGATATTCTTCAACAGTACTATTAATTATCTCAGCAATTTGCGGTTTATCAATTTTAATAAAAAGAAGAATAGTATCAAAATTAAGAAACCTTTCAAATCCAGATGATTATATTAGTAATATTCTTGTAACCGGTTTTCAAATTTTATTGGCAGTTACTATTTTGAATAATCAAATCCTTACTGTTTTACTTATCTATTCGACCGTGTTATTTCTTTATTTGCCTATTGGGAAGCTTCGACACACGATTTATTTTTTTACATCACGAATTCATCTTGGTTTCTTTTACGGGTGGCGAGGAGTATGGCCAATCCGAAAACATAATACTTAAAAATGAGAGCAAAATTATCAGATAAACATCAAAAAGCATTAAATTTTTTTGACAGCAAACTTAACGGGAAATTTATTACACATTTAAATTCATGTGTTCATTGCGGACTTTGCGGTGAATCTTGTCATTATTATCTTGCTACTAAAGATGAGCGTTTTATGCCAGCAAGGAAGGTGGATTTGGTTGCAAGTATTTACAGGAGATACCACACTTTTGCCGGTCGATTTTTACCAAAACTTGTTGGGGCAAGAGACCTTAACGACGAAACAATCGAAGAAATGGTCGATGTTTTATTTGGTGCTTGCACAATGTGTGGCCGATGTTCGGTGCATTGTTCAATAGGTGTTGATGTTCCTTTTCTTGTACGAACAGCAAGGAGTATGCTTGTTGAAATGGATCTTGTTCCAAAAGGATTACAATCAACTGTTGATGCAGCAATTAATACGGGAAATAATATGGGTATTCCTCGCAACGAGTTTGTTGACACCCTGGAATGGTTGGAAGAAGACCTTCAAATGGAGGTGGAAGATGATAATGCAGAAATCCCGCGAGACCAAAAAGGGAAGAAAATCATGTACACCTTAAATCCTCGTGAACCAAAATTCTTTCCACTTTCGATAAGTGCAATGGCAAAAATATATTATGCTGCAAAAGAAAGCTGGACAATATCAACAAACACTTATGATGTAACAAATTATTCATATTATTCGGGCGATAACGAAGGAGCTCGTGAGCTGACCGATCGTCTTTGTAAAGAAATGAAGAATCTGGACGCAGAAACTCTTGTACTTGCTGAATGCGGACATGGTTCAAGAGCAATAAGATGGGAGGGGCCCAATTGGGTTGAAAAAGAATATCCTTTTAAAGTTATTACTGTTATTGAGGTAATTGCTGATTATATTCGATCAGGAAGAATTAAACTTGATCCTTCAAAAAACACTCAACTTATTACCCTTCACGATCCATGCAACTTGGTGCGAGCTGGAGGCATAATTGAAGAACAGCGATTTATTTTAAAAAATGCTGTCGAAAATTTTATCGAAATGACTCCAAACCGTGAAAACAATTATTGTTGTGGAGGCGGTGGCGGTCAGCTTGCCATGAGCGAATATAATGAAAGGAGAGTTGAATCGGGAAGAATTAAAGCCGATCAAATCAGGGCTACGGGTGCAAAAATTGTTGCAACGCCATGTCATAATTGCATCGACCAACTAATGGGTTTAAACAGCGATTATAAACTTGGTGTAGAAATTATGACAATTGGTGAAATTGTTGCAAATGCTCTTATTCTTGGAGTAGAATAAAATTTATTTGTCAAAAAAAAACTTCTTGCAAAACAAGAGATTATTTGTTTAAGTATATTGAAAAACTAATTTTTCATAGAAGCAATTTCACCGACAGCTTCAATGGCTTTATTGATATGATCATCGGTTGAAAATGGCCCTAAACTAAACCTGACAGTTCCATGTATTTTTTCAGTGCCGATATAGCGATGAACCAGTGGAGCACATTGTAAACCTGTCCGGCTTGCAATATTATAATCGACATCAAGCATAGTGCCAACATCACCGGCTTCCCAGCCATTTACATTGAAACTAAGAACGGCATTTTGGTTTTTAGTGTCATCTGCACAATAGGTTGTAACTCCATCAATATTTTGTAAACCTAATCTTAATTTATCCCATAATGCGATTTCCTGAGCATGAATTTTTTTAATACCTTGTTCGCGTATCCACTTCTGTCCGGCAAATAAACCTGCAACTCCAAGAACATTTAATGTACCACATTCCATGCGATAAGGAAATTCTTCAAGATGAAAAGGATAGGCTGAACGAACACCGGTTCCGCCAAAACGAGTTCCTTTAATAGGAACATTTTCTCCAACATATGATCCTCCGATTCCGGTTGGGCCCATTAAACATTTATGGCCGGTAAAAGCCAAAAGATCAATATTCATTTTTTTAATATCAATTTCAATAATTCCTGCAGTCTGACTTGCATCAACAGCAAAATAAATTCCGGCATCTCTACATAATTTCCCTACTTCCTCTATGGGTTGAACAGTACCAATTATGTTTGAGCCATGATTCATGATCACAAGTTTGGTGTTTTTCTTAAATGCTTTCTTGAAATCATCAGGATTAACATATCCTTTTTTGTTAAATGGAATATAGGTAAGCTCAATCTCACCGGCATCCATTTTATGATATAAAGGTCTTAAAACTGAATTATGTTCAAGATTTGTGGTGATAACATGATCTCCTTTTTCAGCCATTCCTTGAATAATCATGTTTAATGAATCGCTTGCATTATAACTAAAAGTTAAATAATTAGGATTTTCTCCGTTAAAAAACTCCGTAAGCATTTTTCTTGTTCCATGAACCACTTCTTCGGTTTCAATTGCTTTATCGAAACCTGAACGGCCGGGATTAACTCCATTTTTTCGATAGAAATCAATCATAAAATCATACACTTCCTTGGGTTTTGGAAATGTGGTTGCACCATTATCTAAGTAGATTAAATCATCCATTATATTAAGTTTTAATCAATATTTTTGTGGTTATTACTATTTAAATATCTATTTATATAAATAAATGCAAAACTAAAGGATTTTATTTAAATTGCAATTCTAAATAGCTCTCAAAAAAAACAAATTTTGATTAAAACTTAATATGATTAAACTTTGAATTGAAAAAATAATTTTTATTATCCTTTTCTTCAGGAAAATGTAAAATAAAAAAAAATCAGCAAAAAAGAATTTTGTAATAATTTTTCTTAATATTGCTAACAATTAAGGAAGATATAAGTTTAACATAAAAATTTGAAATCATGGACTTAACACCATTTAATGCAATTTCGCCGATTGACGGAAGATATAGAAAACAAACAGAAGCTTTATGTTATTATTTTTCGGAAGCTGCTTTTATTAATTACAGGGTTTTTGTTGAAATCGAATATTTTATAGCTTTAAGCCAAATTCCTTTGCCGCAGTTGAAAGATATTGATTCCAATATTCATGACCAATTACGTTCAATCAGCAAAGTATTTACTTTTAAGGATGCAAACGAAGTAAAGGAAATTGAAAAAAAGACAAATCATGATGTTAAAGCGGTTGAATATTATCTTAGAAAGAAGTTCGATAAATTAGGATTTGGCCAATACAAAGAATTTATTCATTTTGGATTAACATCTCAGGATATTAATAATACTGCTATTCCCTATGCTTTAAAATTAGGACTTAATGATGTTATGTTTCCTTTGCTTAACGAGCTTATTAACAAACTTGAACAAAAAGCAAAAGAATGGAAAAAAATTCCTATGCTTGCTCGAACACATGGACAAGCTGCTTCCCCAACTTATGTCGGAAAAGAAATTTATGTTTTTGTTGATAGGTTAAAACAGCAAGTTAAACAGATGAGATTTATTCCAATAACTGCAAAATTTGGAGGTGCTATCGGAAATTTCAATGCTCATTTTGCTGCTTATCCCCAAATTGATTGGATAAATTTTTCAAATAATTTTGTGAAGGAAAATTTGGGACTCGAACGCCAAAAAATTACTACACAAATTGAACATTACGATGATCTTGCTGCTCTTTTCGATTGTTTTAAAAGAATTAATACAATTTTGATTGACCTTACTCGTGATTTCTGGCAATATATTTCAATGGATTATTTTAAGCAAAAAATTGCAACTGACGAAGTCGGTTCTTCAGCTATGCCGCATAAAATTAATCCTATTGATTTTGAAAATTCAGAAGGGAATCTCGGAATTGCCAATTCATTTTTTGAATTTTTATCAGCAAAACTTCCCATCTCACGACTGCAAAGAGATTTAACAGATTCAACGGTTTCGAGAAATATTGGCGTTCCGTTTGCTCATACTCTCATTTCGATTAAATCTTTATTAAAAGGCCTTAATAAATTATTGATTAACGAAAATGCAATTAAAAATGATTTGCAAAATAATTGGGAAGTTGTATCTGAAGGAATTCAAACTATTTTGAGAAGAGAAAATTACCCGAATCCTTACGATGCATTGAAAAAACTTACACGAACAAATGATAAAATCACAAAGGAGGCTATTTCTGTTTTTATAAATAAATTGCATGTGCCGGAATCGGTTAAAGATGAATTAAGACAACTAACTCCCGAAAATTATACGGGAATAAATTCTTTTTAATTTGACTATAAGTCATTTGGGCATTATTATAACCCTGAAAAGACTTGAACACCGAATATGTTTTTTTCGATAATTTCTCATTTTAAAGTTGAGTTGTTTTAGGTGATAATCTGCAGAATCTGTCGGAAATATTTTAATTTGCATATAATTCTTAAAGTTTATCTTTGCGGTAAAGTTGATAAAAATGAAAAAATTTTATAGAATACTGAGATACATACGACCTTATTCGGGATATGCTGTATTGAATATCATCTCTAATATTTTTGCAACTGTATTTTCATTGTTCTCTTTTGTGATGCTTGTGCCTTTTTTAAGCCTGCTTTTTGGGAAAGATGAACTTGTTAGCTCAGCACCTGAATTTTCATTCCATTATGATACTTTAATTCAATATTTGAACTATCAAATAAGTCAAATAATTATTGAAAAAGGGGAAATAGATGCCTTAATTTTTATTTGTTTATTTCTTCTATTCTCATTTTTTCTACGCAATTTATTTCGCTTTTTTGCAATGGTTTTACTTGCCATAATCAGGGGCGGAGCAATTAAAAACATTCGAGATGATGTTTATAAAAAAATATTGATTCTTCCACTTTCATTCTATTCAAAGAGAAAAAAAGGAGATGTAATTGCACGCATAACTACCGATGTTCAGGAAGTTGAGGTTTCAATTCTGAATTATCTCGAAATGATTATACGTGATCCTATTCAGATAATTGCATACTTTACGGCTATGGTAATGATGAGTCCGCAACTAACATTGTTTGTTATCATTATTCTACCGATTGGTGGGTTTATAATAGGAAGAATAGGAAAAAGCTTAAGAAAAACATCGAAAGTTGGACAGGCAAAATTGGCTGGCATGCTTTCTGTTATCGAAGAAACAATTTCTGGCCTCAGAATTATAAAAGCATTTAATGCGATAAATTTTACAAATAAGCGATTTAAGGGACTAAATCAATCATACACTAAATTAATGATCGGATTGAATATTCGAAGAGATTTATCATCGCCGTTAAGCGAGTTTATGTCCTCAATGGTAATTGTTATTGTACTTTGGTTTGGTGGAAAACTTGTGCTAGACGAACATCCTTCGATTTCTGCCGAAGTTTTCATAACTTATATTGTAATATTTTCACAAATTATTCCTCCGATAAAAACATTTGCCACCGGTTTTTTCAACATACAAAAAGGAATTGCTTCGGCTGAAAGAATATTTGAAGTAATAGATGCCGAAGAGGTTATTACCGAAAAACCTGATGCAAAACGCATTGATTCTTTTGAAAAAGAAATAGAATACAGAAATGTTAATTTCAAATATGCTAAGGATTGGGTATTAAAAGATGTTAATATTAAAATTCCGAAAGGGAAAATTATTGCCCTAGTCGGACAATCGGGAGGCGGAAAATCAACATTTGTTGACCTGCTACCAAGATTTTATGACTGTGTTAAAGGGGAAATTCTAATTGATAATATTCCTTTGACAGATTATCGCATCAATGATATTCGAGGTTTGATGGGAATGGTTAGCCAGGAATCAATACTTTTTAATGATACGATTTATAATAATATAGTTTTCGGAATGGAAGGCGTTAAAGAAAATGATGTTGTTGAAGCTGCAAAAGTTGCTAATGCACATGAGTTTATTTCCAAACTTGAAGATGGTTATTATTCAAACATCGGCGATCGCGGTACAAAACTATCGGGTGGCCAGCGACAACGACTAAGTATTGCCCGTGCCGTACTTCGTAATCCGCCAATTTTAATTCTCGATGAAGCAACCTCATCCCTCGACACCGAATCGGAAAGATTAGTTCAGGATGCTTTGGCAAAAGTTATGAGTAACAGAACCTCAATAGTAATAGCCCACCGATTATCAACTATTCAATTTGCCGACGAAATTGTAGTAATTCAAAAAGGCGAAATTGTTGAAAGAGGAACTCACGAAAAACTTCTAAAACAAAAAGGGGTTTATAAAAAACTTTACGATTTGCAGACGTTTGCGTAAGGTTAAATTTTCAAATCTGTTTTCTTTTATTTTACGAAACTGTTTCGTCAAAGGCAAGTACTCCAAACCTAATTTCGCTTTCTCAGCTTAGTAGTACATTTTGCCTTTGTATCCTTATTAAACTTCAGTGTACATTTAATTCTTTACACAACGAACCGAAAAAGCATGGTCATTACCGTAGTTTTTACGGTAAACTCCATTGAATGTATTGTGGAGAACCCTGTTCCAAGAATTATCAACATTATTCTCAGTAGAAGTCCAAAAACCTGCTATGGTACCAATATCCAAGAAATCACTTTTATAATCACAGAAGCCACCCGGAATTGCAGTGAATCCAAAGTCATTTGTTCCGGTTCCACCGGCATTCCAACCACTTGTTGATTTTAGTTTTTCTCCTGCATCAAAACCACGCCATCCGGTGCCGTTCCATATAGGGTCACCTACAGAATATTGGCTGTCAACAGTGCCTTCCAATATCTTCCATTCATCATCGGTAGGAAGATGCCAATCTTCAGGGCAAATACCTTGCACGCCTTGTGTAGTCGAATATTGCATCATTTCCCACCATTGATATAATCCACCATAAACATCACAATTTATGGTACTATCATTATAACAATATTTTTCAAATACTCCATTGTCAGTCATATCAATATCTCCATCTATCCTTTCACCTAAATTAAGGTTTTCGGCCATCCAACATTGATCGCCAATTTGTACTGTGCTGTATGTTTGATCGTCACGTGGATCAGTGAACGTATCACCACAAGTAAATGGTGAAGAACCGGGGTAGATTAAAACATTATCGGCAAGCATTTTTACAAGATAGCCTTCACCGGGTTTGCAATTGCCAATTCCATTAATCCAATTCGGGCCGATTTTTCTAAGCATACCTCCTACGGAGTTTCTTATATATGCTAAATCATCTCCAATGATTGAATTAAAGGCTTCTAAAGCATCTATTTCGTTAGCCGGCAAATAACTGACAAATTGAAAACCTGAAGTAAGTTCGATAGGAGTATCCTGAGGAATAAGTGTGCCTTCAATTGTAAATTGGCCGGCAACATTTGTTTTTATCAAATAACCTTCAACACCAATCCAATCACCAATCCCATTAACCCAATTTGGGCCGATTTTTCTTAACATCGCTCCAACAGAGTTTCTTATATAGTCAAGATCATCAGTAAGAATTTCCTGAACAACTGCTACCATATCCGGATACTCAGGAATAAATCGCGTAGAAACGAAACTAAAGCCTTCAGAAATTTCAATTTGCTGTTCACCTGTTAAAGGATTTTTTGGGTTTTGCTTTTGTGGGAAAGCCTGTTGTGAAATGATCAAAGCTAAAATCATTAAACATACCATATAATTTTTTTTCATAATTTTAATTTTTTAATAAACATTGAATTTTATAAATATACAAAAATCCAATAATGTTATGGATTTATTTGCAATTATACAAAATTATTCATTCCTATAAAAAAACAGAAAAAAAAATGAATCTCATTGAGTATCTACCTTGAGAGAGTTCATTCATGAACAAGGTACACCGATTAGCAGTTTACGAAGTGATTAAAATTCAACACGAAACATCTAAAATCGTTTATCTTTATTCGATATTCAATTATAAATTGTTTTCGCATTAACCAAACTCATCTTAACAAAGTCACACTCCCCTTTTTAACTATTTGGTAGCCACTTATACAGGTGCCTTTCAAAAAATACATATAAACATCAACTTCTTGTTTTTGTCCTTTATATGTTCCGTCCCAACCGTTGCTACTTTTATTTGTTTGAAACATCATCTCACCTAAGCGGTTAAAGATTTGCAGTTCAAACTCTGCAAATCCATCACCTCGAACATACAAAACATCATTATGGTTATCTCCATTTGGTGAAAAAGCAGAAGGAACAGCGATAATACAATGAGGATGTTCGCTAATAAAAATTGTGTCGTACCCAAAACATCCGTCTTTTTCTACTTCAACCCAAATTGTCTGATTTCCGCTTACGGTGATAATTTGCGAAGTATCACCGTTTGACCAAAAATAATTCGCCCCCGGATTATGAGCATTTAAGCTAATTTGATCATTGGAATTTAAGGTTGTGTCATTTCCAATAAATACATAAGGATTAGGAATGCTAACTAAAATTATGCTATCGGCAGCTTTACATCCATTATTAGCGGTAACCATAACTCTGTAAATTCCACTTTCGGAAACAAAATTGATTGAATCAGTTGATCCATCATTCCATAAATAACTTAAATTGTTTGATTTAATAGGAATAAATATAGTGTCGCTAAAACACATAGAACGATTCCCACCAAGATCAATATAGGGAGAAGGGTTTCTATAAATTATGATTGAATCAGTGTATGAGCAATTGTCAGCATAATTTATCCTAAGCCATAAAGTGTCTTCATTTGTAATTGTGAAATTACTACCCGTACTACCGTCTTGCCATAAATATGTTGTGTTTTTGCCGGTGTTAAAACTTTCTGTTCCAATAACAGTAACATCATTTGAGCAAATTGTAGTATCATGTGGGAAACCAAATATATATCCGGGGGAGTTAGTAAAATCCCAACCAGTATTATTAGAGATATCTGTGCTATAATTACCAGAATAGAATTTGGCTCCTCCTGTAGCCTGAATATCTCTCATTTCAATAAAATCACCACTAACTGTATCTATCGGTACCGAAATTATTGCTTGAAAGCCTTCGTTTTGAGATCGTAATGTTATCGGAAAGCAATTATTTCCACGAATATAAAAATGTTCATTTACAGTTTGAATTTTTGATGCCTCTAATTCGTAAGTGTTTCCGGGAGTAAACTTTAATGAATTAAAACTATTATAATCTTTTAAGATGCCGTCATCCTGTAGAATAGCATAATTAATATTATTATTCCCCGAAATATTTGCTTTTCCCAAAATTAATAATGAATCAATTGAGTTATTGCCACTAATATTTCCGGTGTTTTCAAAAATTAATGTATTTATTTCATGATTTCCTCCTATTAAATTCCCTGTTGAACCCCAAATATGTGCATAATTTATTTTATTCGAACCATATATGCTTCCTGAACCATTAAAAATCACAGAGTCTATTAGACAATTACCATTGATTTCACCATTTGTGTTAAACTCAATTAAATTATACCTTGTAAATGCATTTGTGTTATTAATTTCTGAATTTTTTAAAAATCTAATATTATTGTATTTAAAAGAATTTCCATTCT
Organism: Bacteroidales bacterium; assembly: GCA_016342645.1. Classification (GTDB taxonomy): domain Bacteria; phylum Bacteroidota; class Bacteroidia; order Bacteroidales; family JAEINX01; genus JAEINX01. Next base: position 25,932 of record JAEINX010000021.1, read on the forward strand.
CATTTCTTAAATATGCATTTTCCGAATTAAATATAATTAAGGAATTTTGTGCAGAAAAATCTAAATTAGTTCCGTCTAAAATCCATGTTGTCATTCCTGAACCATTGACAATTATTGTAGATGAAGTAATATCTAAATCTCGGTGATTCGAATTATTAGACCAAATTGCATTACAAATTACAGGCTTTTCGTTTGTATTTAGGCTTCCATGGATCAAAGAGATATTATAAATGCAAGATAAAGTGTCATCTAAAATCCATTCTCCATTTATACCCTGAAAGAAAATATCATGATGAAAACTATTTCCATTGCTTTTAATATGATTATTTGTTTCTATTGATTCAAAGAAAACCGGGCCATTGAATGAAAAAAACATGTTTTTAGTTAAATATAATGAGCCAAAGATTCTTAAATTATTTGTTTCGTTGCCTGAAAATACAGGATGGAGTTCCAAATCTGTCCAGTCCATATTATGACACATTGCATTTCCAATATTAATTTTAACAGTATCGTTTTGATTAATAAAAGAATTACTGTCAAAATTTACGTTGTCGATAGGAGTGGGAATACAATATCCACCTGATCCACCTGAAGTTCCTGCCCAATGTAAGGAATCGGTCCAGTTTCCCGTACCATCAACCCAATATAATTCTTTAGGTTCGCTTGTAATAATATTCCAATTTGAATTATTTCCAAGATCAACGGAATTAAATGCAACATATGGAACTCCATTGCCATACACATGTATATCGCGCAGTATTAAATAGTCAGCCTCAATGGTACCGGTAATTATATCAATTCCGGCAAATTTGGTGTTTTCATTAGAGTGAATTATTATAGGGCCCGTACAAGAACCAACTGTACTAAAATTATTAATTATGGTTTGAGTATGGTTTTTTTCAAGGTAGTAAGACCGCATCTTAGAAAATGTCAAATCACCGAAAATGTTATCGCCATAAATTTTTCCATCTCCGAAAAGAGTAGTTGTTCTAATTGAATTTTCACCGGAAATTTGGGCTTCATTATAAATTATTGTTGTATCAATTGTGTTTTTACCAATTATTTTACCATTTTTAAAAAACAGGGCAGTGTCAATTGTATTACTTCCCGAAACTTCTCCATCGCCATGAAATACGGCAATTTCAATTATATGATTGCTACTATTCAGCTTACCTCCTTTTTCATAAAATAAAGCAGCTTTTATTGTATCATTACCAAATATTGTCCCATATTTTCCATAAAAACTAGCTGTATCTATTGTACATTCTCCAACTATTGAGCCGGAATAATTAAAAAAACTGACTAAATTATATTTACTAAATGTCACATTATGTAATTTAGAGCCAATTCCATAAAATTCTATAATATTATAAATAAACTTATTTCCATTATAATTGTATATTTCTCCATAAGAGTTATTTGAAATAATTAATGATGAATCGGCAGAAAGGCTAAGATTTTTCCCGCTTATTCCCCATACAATTTTACCACTCCCAAATAGTGAAATAGTTGAAGTACTTAGGTTTAAAGTTCTATCTGTGGTATCAATGGAACTGAAATTATCACATGAAATATCATTAGCCTGAGTATAGATTTCACCTTGTTGAAATAAAATTGCATTCTGGCTCGTAAAATTATCAGTCAGATACCAACTTCCACCTCTTCCATTAAACCAAACATTATTTCTGAATTCATGATTTGCAGAAGTTATTGTTTGGCCCAATTCTGTTGCTTCAAAAAATGTTTCTCCTTCATAAACAACGTTCATTTGCTCAATAAATGTAAGAGAACCATAGATTCTTAAGTTATTATTGTAACTTCCCGATAACACCGTTGACCAGCCTACACCTTCCCAGCTCATATCTTTACAAACGGCATTACTAACATTTATATTTACTTCTGAATTTGAATCAACAAAAGAATTCTGATCAAAATGAGTATTATCTAATTCGTTTGGAGGGCAATGACCTCCGGGACCACCGGATATAATATCCCAGTGATCGGGATCATTCCAATCACCTGAGCCCTTAACCCAATAAAGATCTATTCCGTTTGTGGTTTCAATAGTCCAGTTTGTATTATTGCCGAGGTCAACTGAGTTATTTGCAATAAATGGGCTGCTGCCAACTGCATTTAAATCTCTTAATGATAAATAATCTCCAATCACCAAACCATTTACTTTAACAATATTTGCTTGTAATCCATTTGTGTCGCTCAACATTCTTATTGGCCGGTAACAATTAGCCGAAATATTGAATTCATCATTTAAAGTTTGCGTTGAATTATTGGCAAAAGTGTAAGTATTTCCTGGTGTAAATGTTAATATATCAAAAGTGTTATCCCCCCTAAGTGTGTCATTACCTTCTAAATTTGCCTGATGAATAATATTATTTCCATCAATAATTCCGCTTAATTTAATTATTAATTCTTCTATTTTGTTATTTCCTAAAACATAAGCTCTTTGAAAAAAATGCAAAGTATCAATTTCATTATTACCTTCAACGATTCCCTTATTTTGAAATATTGCCTTATTAATCACATGATTTCCTCCGGAAATACTTCCATTTTTCTCAAATAAAACATAATTAATCGAATCGTTTTCGGATATAAACCCCTGATCATAAAAAATTACTGAATCTATTTTGCAATCACCGAAAATATTACCCTTAGCAAGAAATTCAATATTGTTGTAAATTACATAAACATTATTATTAGATAATAAGCCATTAGGCCCGGTAAAACTAATGTCGTTATAAGTCAAATTATTGCCATAAAAATTAATTAAAGTATCTGTTAAAATAAAATCGGATGAGGAAGCATTAAAATCAAGATTTCTTCCATCAATATTCCAGTAATCCAATTCAATTAAAGAGTTGCTTATATCTAATTTTCTAATGTGATTATTATCTGAGTAAAATCTTTCACAACTTAATCTATGGCCATTAGTTGATAATTTTCCATGAATAAAGTAAATATTTTTCAATGTTGAGAAATCATCATTAAATTGCCAACCTCCTCCATTTCCTTGAAAATAAACATTATTAATAAAACTTTTTCCTGATAAAGAAATGGTTTTCCCTGTATTTGTTGCTTCAAAAGCAACAACTCCATCATAGTTTTGAATCAAATTAGTTACGAATTTTAACGAACCATAAATACGTAAACTTGTAGTATCATGCCCTGTAAGCCTGGGATTAAAAGCAGCTCCGGTCCAATCCATATCATTACAAATTGCATTTTTTGAGTTAATAGTAACAGTACAATTTCCTGATAAAAAAGAATTAGCATCGAAATATACATTATCATTTACAGTCGGTACCTGAGCATGAAGAATCCCCCCACCTGATGTTGTTGCCCAATGATTAATATCTGACCACTCTCCAGTTCCTCCAACCCAATAATAATCACTTGCATACATTATTCCACATGAAGAAATAAATAGGAATAGTATGAAATACTTCAGGTTAAAAATTCCGGATTCTATTTTTATGTTTTTCGTCATTAATCTAATTTAACATTTATTTAATAAGGAGGATTGAAGATGAACATATTTACAAAAAATCGGATTAAAATTAGAAACTTCTGCATGGCAAATATTTTTTATTTATAGAAAATGATTTTATTAATGAAATTTCATATCCACCGCTATAATTTGAAGCTCTATGAAGGCTTGATATATTTACATTATAACTTATTGAAAGATAATAATTATCGTAAATTAATCCCACAACAGGTATAATGTCTCTCTCAAGCCTGTACCAAAGTCCGCAATTAATTTTCAAATCACTTTCACCAAAACTGATATTTGAACCAAAAAGGGCTTCATAATTTTCACCTTGGGTTGAATACATAAACCCCGGTGATATTGATACAAAATTATTTATCTCAACTTTTACCTCTCCATGAAATATATATTTTTGATCTAATCTGTTAACTGAGTCATAAAAAGATACTTTAGGTTGATTTATGTGACTAATACTTGAGCCAATTTTTACAATTATTTTTGGAGAAAATGAATATGAAATCAATGCCCCAAAATTAAAGTTAATAGCAAAAACCGAATTATTTGTAATTGGTTCATTATTTGCAAGAGTGGGGTCAAAGATTGTTCCATTCCACTGATCATCAAACGTTAAATCTAAGAGATTTACACTCCTATTAAAGAAACCTACAGAAAAACCAATTGTTGCTAAAAAAGTATTATATCTGTTGAATCCCTTGGTTAACGAAGAAAAAAGCATTCCAGTTGAATTTTGCAAATTACCTTCACCTGCATTATCATTGTAAAACAAACCTCCTATTCCAATTTCACTGTTTCTTAAAAAATTTGGTATTAGTTTGGCATCAAGAAACACCGAAAAGGTTTTATAAGGAATCGTAATGCTCTCACCCTGATTTCGATAATTTATTCCGGCCCTAAATTCTTCATTAATATTTCCGGTTAATGCAGGATTAATAATTAATGGTGAATTATAGAATTGTGAGAAATGAATATCCTGAGAAAATGAATGAATTGAAAAGATGATAATAATTTTAAAAACAAATATTGTTCGGAAAATATTCAAAGCATTAATTCATTTTTACAAAACAACTATTTTCTTAACTATTTGCTGATTTTTAGTATTGAAAACACAGAAATATACACCACTTTTTAGCATTTCAGTTTCATAAGTTAGTGTATATCTTCCAAAATCTTTATTTTCATTTTCAATTAATGTGGCAATTCTAACGCATGAAGAATTATATATACTTAATGTTACCGGAGTGTGTTTCGGTAATTTATAAGTTATAGAAATCTGGTTTGAACAAGGGTTCGGATAACAAATTATGTCTTCTTTTTCAGGTTGGGTTAAAGTTTCAATAAATAACAGTTTTGATACCGGAGGAAACAAAATATTATCAATCCATGCACAATCTTCACCCGAATTCTTAGAATAATCTTTGTCATATATCCATTTGAAGGCATGTTCACCTATATTGACAGGATAGGAAACTCTTTTCCAATCTTTCTCACCTGAAAAACTGTCAACTAAGTTTTCGTCAATATAGAATTCAAGAAAATCATGATCAAGTTCGGAAGATGTTTTGCAGAAAAAGGAAATCGAATCATTAATAAGAACATTGAATCCAATTATTAAGGCCGATGTTTGCATTTTTTCAATAACTCCCGATCTTGCACAAAATTCTCCGGATTGTGTATTTTCGTTAGTTATAATCCATTGGCTTGTGCTTCCTTCAGGGTTTTTTACCCATTCAATAGTCGAAAAATCGCCTGATTCAAAATCCTCAAAAATCAATCCGGCTTTAAGAATAAAACTTTTAGTGAATGTGTAATCACCCGAAATCACATCATAATTTAATTCAACAATGCTTCCCTTAGGTGTTTTAGCATTAAGTGAAACATTAAAACCCCCTTCTGTAAAAACATCCGGCTCAAGCAAATGGAAATTAAATTGTGGTTGGGTTATTGAAAGATTCTCTGCTTCCGAAGAAATAATCCCGATCGTACTATCAGCATCACAGTGCCCTACATTTGCAGTAACGATAAAAATATTTGCTGATTCTCCGGGGTCTAAAATCCCATTTCCGTTTCCGGTAAACTGATCATCAATTATTAAATTTCCGGCTGTCAATCGAGGAGCATTTAAAAATAAGGCAAAAACCGAATTCCATGAATTATTTAAAGAATCGTTGATTTCCAAATTTAAAATCACACGATGGCGGTCAGGAATCAAATTTTCTACGATAAAAGAAAATGAATTTAAAATCAATGTTGAGTCTTGAGATTGAATATTGCCAAAATCTTTGAAACTATCAATTATCGTAATATTTTCATCAAGGCTAAGCAGATTTACAGCTACCTTTTTAGCAATTGTATTGCCATAATTTTTAATTTCAATATTTAAGGAAATTGTTTCGCCGAATTCAATTATACCATTATTATTACCGGCTTCGTCATTGATTGAATAATTGTTTAAAATAACATAAGGTGGTTCCGGTGAATTAATTATTATGCTGTCAACAAATGGTTTGAAGTTTTGTTTTGTAATCACAATATCAACATATCCACATGTATTTATCGGTATTAATGACACTTCTGCTTCACCAAAAGAATTAGCTTGAGTTGCTCCATGGAGCACTCCATCTTTTGAAATTCCAACATAAGCATAAGGTTCCGTAATTACGGTAAATTGCTGTGTTCCGAGAGGCATTACAGAATCAAAAATAGCAACTAAGGGTTCAGGATTAGAAAAATAAATACTAAGAGATGGGTCTCCGAGTAAATTATAAACTTCCCAATAATACTCATCATAAATTCCTGATTGACTCACGGCAAGATTACCGCCAAAAATCATTTGTCCCTGGCTTACATACCAATCTGAGTAAACTTCACCATTATCATGAAAAACTCTGTCGTACATTCCAAGTCCCGTGATTTCATAAGTTGGGTTTTCGGAAATTTCTCCGAGGCCAACACTCCAATAAAAATCAGGATCCCAGTGAGTAACATTCGAAGCACCAATAAACCCAATTGCTCCTTTGTTTTCAGCTCTAAGCAAAGCTTCACCAAAACATTCGTAATTTTGAAACTCACCCGTAGAACAAGCATTACTTACAATTAAAGGATATTTTCCATCATTTTGAAGATCTGAAATATCGGAAGTTTTAAAGGACGGGCCTTCCCAACCACCCGAACTTCCATGTGCAGTATAGTTCACAAAAGCCACTCCATCACTAATATTTTGCTTGATTTCAGCCGAATATGATCCGGATTCAGGATAGAGATATGTGAAGGCATCAATATTGTGTTCAGGATTATAATAATTTAATGTCTCATAATTTATTTGACCGTTTCCATAAACTTGACCATGGTCGGAATCCATTCCGGCAATTAATACAGCTTTATTTAAAAATGAAGTTTCAGGCATTAAAAACTTTTCATATTCCAATGTTTTATCAATTTGTGATTGAAGCTCTTCGGTATTATTTGCCGAAAACCTTCCATAAAACAATTCCGGTAAATAATCTCCCGTATATTCACAATAATATAAGTCGGTAATATGGGATAAATTTCCGGTTGTTCCCTGAAACGAAGGTATTAAACCAACATCACCGACAATTAATAGAAAAGTTGGAGGCGGATCATCCGGTGTACCCAAGTTATAAAGCGATTGTAAATATAATTTTATTGATTCGGTAGAGTTTCCGACTTCCTGTTGATTGGTATAAGCTTCAATTACCTTAAAACCCTTTTTGGTCTTCCATGCAATAAACGGCTGTAATTGCTCTTTGAATATTGAATCGGAAAGAACCACAAATTTTATCGGAAAGTTAGGGATATTATCGGAATTTTTAAGTTTCTTTGAATTTAAAAATAATGTGTTAATGTTTTTAAAATAAGGAGTTTGATTAAGATAGTTTAATCGCTTTGTTTTTTCAATATTTGCATTTTTAAACTCAATTTCAAATTCAATTTTTTCATAAACTTTAATAGAATTCAAAACCGGATTATATTGAATTGGTGAAATATTGAGGCGAGCAAGCCTTTTCCCTCTTAAAATTCCAAGTATTTCAACACTTACAATTTCTGAAGGTGAAAAAGAATTCTGAAGATACACATCTGTGTTGAGTATCAATTTTGATTGAAAAGAGGAATCTTTCGGTACAGGATGTTGAACCGGAATGATTTGATTAAAAAATCCTAAATCGCTAAATTGATATTCTTTAACTTCATAGCTTAGAATATTGATTTCTATTTCGGCATTGAAAGGCAATTCAATTAATTCTTTTTTTTCAGGTAGTTTTGGGTTCCCAATAATTGTTGAAAAAGCATATCCCGGAATATTTATTATTGAAAATTTATTGTTTTCAATTTCTTCTAAATTAAATGTTGATAAAAAATTTGAAACAGTTAATTTCGTATCAGTATTTTCTTTAATTGTTAGTTTGTTTTTATTGTCTTGATTTACTTGGATTTGCTCACTAAAAGCATGTTTTTTTTGAAACAAAAATATTTGAAAAATAATCAAAACGAAAATTATAAGCTTGTATGATTTATTTTGATTGTTCATCAGATATGATTATATAACTTACAAAGGTACAAAATCATTTTAACAAAGCACAAAAATTTATTTTAGGGAGTCGTGAGAGAAATTTTTCACCTTTTTATGTTAAAAATACTTAATTTTAAAATTTTTAAAATAATTAATTCTTAAAATTCTTATTTTCGCTGAGAATTTTTTATTAAAAATAGCTAAAATGAATAATTATAAAAAGCTAAACACATATTTGGGATGGTTGGCATTCGCAATTGCTACCATAGTTTACCTGTTTACTGTTGAACGCACAGCAAGTTGGTGGGATTGCGGAGAATATATTGCAACTGCCTATAAATTACAGGTTGGTCATCCACCGGGAGCTCCACTTTTTCAACTTGTTGGACGAGTTTTCTCGCTCTTTGCATTTGGTAATACAGCTAATGTTGCTTTGATGATTAACATTATGTCTGTTCTTTCAAGTAGCTTTACTATCCTTTTCCTGTTTTGGACAATCAGCATTCTTGCTAAAAAAATTGTTGAAAAACAAGGGGAAATGAATACTGGCAAAATGTATGCTGTTCTCGGTAGTGCTTTTGTTGGATCATTAGCTTATACTTTTTCCGATTCATTTTGGTTTTCAGCTGTTGAAGGTGAAGTTTATGCTATGTCGGCATTCTTTACGGCATTAGTTTTTTGGGCTATCTTACGATGGGAGTTAGTTGCCGACAAGCGACATGGCTTTCGTTGGATTATTTTAATTGCCTATCTGATAGGATTATCTATTGGAGTTCACTTGCTCAATTTACTTGCAATTCCGGCAATTGCATTCGTATATTATTTTAAAAAATATAAAGTGAGTGCAAAAGGGGTCATATATACTTCAATAATTTCAATTGTGATATTATTTTCAATTATGTATATTATTGTTCCTTGGGTTGTTAAATTGGCCGGTTTATTTGAAATATTCTTTGTGAATTCAATTGGGTTACCATTTAATTCAGGCACAATAATTTATTTTATTCTATTAATTTCATTAATTGTCTGGGGTTTAAGATATTCAATTAGAAACAAAAAAGTGATCCTTAACACAATTATAATAGCAATTGTTTTCATATTAATAGGTTATTCGTCATTCTTTATGCTTGTTATCAGAGCAAATGCCAATACTCCCATAAACGAAAATAATCCGAGTGATGCTATTAGTTTATTATCATATTTAAACAGGGAACAATATGGAGATTGGCCAATAGTTTACGGTCAATATTATAATGCTCCGGTATCGGATTTTGAAGATGGTTCACCTATTTACATCAAGGATAAAAAGAAAGGGAAATATGTTATTACTGATGACCGCACAGGATTTTCTCCGATTTATGACCCCGAATTTTCAACAATTTTCCCAAGGATGTGGAGTAATCAAAAAACCAGTCATATAAATGCATATAAGTACTGGGGTGAAATCAAAGGTAATCCTATCAGAGTTACAAATCCTGACGGTTCAACAGAAGTAATTGTGAAACCTACTTTTGGTGAAAACCTTAGGTACTTCTTTAAATATCAGTTAGGACATATGTATTTTCGATATTTTATGTGGAATTTTGTTGGAAGACAAAATGATATTCAAGGGCATGGCGGCCCCCAATATGGTAATTGGATTAGTGGAATTAACTTCATTGATAATTACTTGATTGGTAATCAAGATAATCTTCCGAAAAGCATGGAAAGTGCCGGAAGAAATGCTTTTTATTTCCTTCCATTTATTCTTGGTTTGATAGGCCTTTTGTACCAGATTTCAAAAAACGAAAAAAATGCAATAATAGTCGGTTTATTATTTATAATGACCGGAATTGCAATTGTTGTTTATCTAAACCAATATCCTTACCAACCCCGTGAGCGTGATTATGCTTATGCAGGCTCGTTTTATGCTTTCGCAATATGGATAGGAATAGGTGTATTAGGTGTTTACGAGTTAATAAATAAATTTTTGAAACAGAAATCTTCAGCAATTATCGCCACAGTGATTTGTTTATTGTTGGTTCCCGTAATTATGGCAAAAGATGGTTGGGACGATCACGATAGATCGGGAAAATATATTGCTCGCGATATTGCCGCAAATTATTTAAATTCCTGTGCGCCAAATGCCATTTTATTCACAAATGGTGATAATGACACTTTCCCATTATGGTACGCACAAGAAGTTGAGGGAATTAGAACAGACGTTAGAGTTGTTAATTATATGCTTGCCGGAAGCGATTGGTATGTTCACCAATTAGCCAATAAAATATATGATTCTGATCCTTTGCCTTTTACTTTAAAACCTGAACAATATAATAAAGGTGTTAATCAATCGGTTCCTTTTTATGACAGAAATATTAAGGGCTACACCGAACTGAAAGACGTTATCGGTTTTATTGCAAACGAAAGCGATCAGACAAAGTTGCCATTGCAAAGTGGAAAAAAAATAAATTATTCGCCAACAAAAAAATTGAAATTAACAATTGATTCTGCTACAGTCGTAAACACGGGAACTGTTCCAATTGAATTAGCCGATAAAATTGTTCCTGAAATTAAATGGGACGCAAGACAAAGTTCATTATACAAAAATGATTTAATGTTGCTTGATTTTATTGCGACAAATAATTGGGAACGACCAATATATTTTGCTAATCCTTCGGCAGTTAATAAAGTTTTTGATGTAGATAAATATTGTCACATGGAAGGATTTGTTTATAGGTTTATACCTGTTGAAGCGAAATATCAAGTTTCAGGAATGGGAGGTGTAGCAACCGACAGAACTTATGATATTGTTATGAATAAATGCAAGTGGGGCAACCTTAATAAACCTGGAGTAACGGTTGACACTGAAAGCAGAAGGAATTCAGCCTTGCCAAAAAATATTTTCCTGAGATTATCACAGGCATTAATCGAAGAAAATAAAAATGATTCTGCTATTATTGTTGTTAATAAATATTTTGAGGAATTTCCTGAGGAAAAATACCCGCTTGATGTTTTTTCTTTGCCATTTGTCGATATTTATTATGATGCTGATGATACTGCAAAGGGCAATGAATTAGTTAAAAAACTTCTTGATACTTACATTGATAATCTCGAATATTTTAACTCATTAGATGATAGAAATTTTAAAATTTACGAAGAAGATATCCATCAGGCGATAGCCGTACTTCAACGATTATCGCAAATTGCTAAAGAAAATAAACAAGAAATGCTTTCTCAAGAAATTGATAGCCTTTTTTATAAGCAAATTGAGTATTTAAGGTAACAGATGGTAAGAAAATAAAATCGATTGCTTTACTTTAAGCCCCTTTTTTCCAACAAGGCATCAACCTTTGGTTCAGCACCTCGAAATGTTAAATAAAGTTTCATGGGGTCTTCTGTTCCTCCTCTTGAGATCACATTATCTCTGAATAAAGAAGCTGTTTTTTTATCGAATAAACCGTTTTCTTTAAATTCTTGAAAAGCATCCGTGTCGAGTACTGCCGACCAAATATAGCTATAATAACCTGAAGAGTATCCGCCACTAAAAATATGTGCAAAATAAGGGCCTCGATATCTTACGACAATTTCAGGAATCATTCCCATCTTTTCCATCGATTTTTTTTCAAAGTCTTCAACATTAATTTCCTGTGGTTCGGAAAGAGTATGATAATCCATATCAAGTAGTGCGGCTGCAAGATATTCGGTTGTGACAAAACCTTGATTAAAGTGTCCGCTTGCTTGAATTTTATCGACGAGTTTCTGAGGTATAACTTCGCCTGTTTTATAATGCTTAGCAAAAATTTCCAGCATTTCGGGTTGTGGAACCCAGTTTTCCATTATCTGTGATGGCATCTCCACAAAATCTCTTGAAACAGAAGTTCCCGAAAGGTAATCATATTGGCAATTTGAAAGGAAACCGTGCAAAGCATGTCCAAATTCGTGAAAGAGAGTTTCAACTTCTTCGAAGCTGAGTAGAGCCGGTTGATCGCCAGAGGGTTTTGTGAAATTGCATACATTACAAATTATTGGGCTTACTCTTTCATTTCCAAGTCCCGATTGCTTACGATAAGCTTCCATCCATGCACCGCCGCGCTTGCTTGGGCGAGGAAAATAATCTAAATAAAAAATACCTACATGGCTTCCGTCTGCTTCACGAATTTCGAAAACCTGAACATCTTCGTGATAGGTCGGAATATCTGTACGTTCAATAAATTCAATACCATAAAGCCTGTTGGCCAATTCAAAAGCTCCATCTCTAACATTTTCCAATTGAAAATACGGCCTGATTTCTTCTTCATCAATAGCAAATTTTTCTTGCTTAAGCTTTGATGAATAATACCACCAATCCCAGGGTTCAAGCTTGAATTTTTCGCCATTTTTATTAATCATTTTCTGTAATTCCTGTGCTTCTTTTTTTGCAACCGGCAATGCTGCTTCCCAAATTTCCATTAAAAGTTTATAAACATTATCAGGGTTTTTCGCCATGTTTTTTTCCAAAACAAATTCTGCATGATTATTATATCCGAGAAGGTGTGCCTTTTCTATTCTTAGATTAACAATTTCTGAAATAATTTTTTTGTTATCGTTTTCATTGCCATTATTTCCACGATTAATGTATGCTTTAAAGATGGTTTCTCTTAATCCTCGATTATCTGCATATTGCAAAAATGGAATCATACTTGGTTTATCAAGAGTAAAAACCCATTTATCTTGCACCCCTTTTTCTTTTGCAGTTTCGGCTGCGGCATTAATAGTTGATTGAGGAAGTCCTTTTAAATCGGTTTCTTTATCAATAATCAAAGTAAAATCATTAGTTTCGGCGAGAAGGTTTTCGCCAAATTTGATTGACAGAACTGATAATTTCTCATTAATTTTTCTAAGTTTTCCTTGTGATTCAGGGCTTAAATTCGCCCCACCTCTTACAAATTTTTTATAAATTTTTTCAAGAAGTTGATTTTGTTCAGGTGACAGATCAAGTTTATCCTTTTGTTGGTAAACCGATTTAATTTTCTTGAAAAGTTTCTCGTTTAAATTAATATCATCGTTATGTTTGGCTAATAATGGGGCAACTTTAATAGAAATTTCTTGAAGTTCTTCATTAGTATTTGCCTCGGTCATATTGTCAAATACCCCTTCAACTTTTCTTAGTAATGCACCGCTTTTTTCACAAGCTTCCAAAGTATTTTCAAAAGTTGGGGAATTGGGATTGTCAATTATTTCTTTAATTTCATTGTTTTGTTGTTTCATACCCTCTTTAAAAGCAGGCAAATAATGCTTAAGTTCAATAATATCGAAATCTGGAGTATTGAACGGAGTGTTGAATTCACTAAAAAATGGGTTTGTGCTTTCTGATTTTTTCTCGTTTCCATTATTGCAGGAACCTAAAATTATACCAAATACTATTGTCATAAAAAATATTTTTTTCATCATTTTAAAATTTATTTTCAAGCTAATTAATTTATGCGGCAAAGTTATATTTTTATTGAAAACCAGAGCTACAATAAAAGCAGTTCATTTAATAAACAAAATGGGGAATGAGAGTATAAAGGTATAATGGGACTTTCGGTGATTACTCAGTAGTTATTCGATTGTCATTCATGGTCATATAGTTGTCATTTTCCTATGAATTATTAATGTATAATAATGTAATGAAGCGAATGACCTTATTTCCATTATTTCCCCTATTTTCTGACTTATTTAATATTCATAACCAATTTAAAACCAACTCCATGAACGTTTAACAGTTCAACTGAAGGATCGTTTTTAAGGTACTTTCTGAGTTTGGTGATATAAACGTCCATACTTCTGGCATTGAAATAACTATCATCACGCCAAATATTTTTCAAGGCTACGCTTCTGTCCATAACTTTATTTGCATTTATGCAGAGTAATTTTAGTAGATCTGCCTCTTTGGAAGTAAGCTTTAGTTCATCATTGTTGAAAGTTAAAAGTTGTCGTGTGTAATCAAAATAATATTCCCCAATTTGAAAAACACTTTTTTCATTGATAGGCCCTTGTGAGTCTCCGGTTCTTCTAAGAATAGCTTTCATTCTAACAAGTAATTCTTCCATACTAAAAGGTTTGGTGATGTAATCATCAGCACCAATTTCGAAACCTTTTAATTTGTCTTCCTGTAGTGATTTAGCAGTCAGGAAAAGGATGGGGATGCTTAAATTATTTTTCCGAATTTCTTTAGCAAGCGTAAAACCATCCATCACAGGCATCATAACATCAATAATACAGAAATCAAAATTTTGACGCTTGTATAAAATATAAGCTTCTTGGCCATTAACACAAAGGCTGGTAGGAAATCCCTTAGCTTCGAGGTAAGCCTTTAGGATAGTTCCAAGATTTTTATCATCTTCAGCCAAAAGAATTTTAATTTTAGTTTTTTCCATCAGAATATTTTTTTCAAATTTATCTCTATTTAATGTTTTTCTAAATAAAGAGGAAGAAATATTGTAAATCTTGAGCCGGTATTTAGCTCACTATCAACACTAATCTTGCCTCCATGTTTTTCGATGATTTTTTTTACATAACTTAATCCCAAGCCATAGCCTTTAAAATCATGAACATCTCCGGTTGGAACCCTAAATAATTTTCCGAATATTTTTTTCTGATTGGCTTTACTGATTCCAATTCCATTATCTTCTATTTTAATAATTATTCCTTTAGCAGAATTCTCCGTAATAACTTTTATTTCCGGCTTTTTTGGCGAATATTTATTTGCATTATCAAGCAAATTATAAAACACATTTGTAATATGAATTTTATCGGCAACAATTTTAGAAAAATCCGCATTATAAAATTCTTCGATTTTCCCATCCTTGATTTCGACTTGTATTTTAATGTTTTTTACAACATCCGATATAATTTCATTAACATCAATTTCTTCTTTTTTAAGATTCAATTGTCCTTTTTCGAGAATAGCTGTTTGCAAAATTTTCTCGGCAATAACACCAAGCCGACTGTTTTCTTCACTTATAATTTTAATATAATTTGAATATAATTGTTCCGATTTTTTAATATCAGTATCACTGAGTGCCTCACAAGCTAAAGAAACTGTTGAAATAGGGGTTTTAAATTCATGAGTCATATTGTTTATAAAGTCGTTTTTCATTTTCGACAATTTTTTCTGTCTGAAAATTGTTGAAATCGTCAGGGCAAATGAAACGATAATTATAATTATTAATATTGCCGAAACAAATAGTAAAACCCACATTTGACTTATAATAAATTGTTTTTCGTTTGGAAAAAAAACAATCAAATAATTGGGATTTGCTATAATATCGTTTGGAAATAAAGTAAATACAAATCCGTGTTTCAATAATTTCTCAGGATATTTTCCTGTTTTTTGCATTATCATTGAATTCCTCGCCGAATTAAAAACTGCAAATTCAAACAGAGTATTTATTCCCTTTTTTCCCAATTCGGTATTTATTAATGAATCTAAAAAATCTTTATTTATTCTTTCATCAATCGGACGATTTTGTTTGATATTAAACATTTCTTCAATAAGATTTTGAGTCATAAAAGAACGTTTTACTAACTTTTGAAAATCATCATTGGTGTTGATTGATTGAATATCCTCGAGAAAAGAATTATTGATAGAATCAATTGATTGTAAAATTGAAGTTTTATTAGTTGAGTTTGTAAACCTATTTTTGATTTGCTCAGACATCTCAATTTTTTCAATCTGAAATATTACGTTCGAAACGGCTTCGTTAACATCTCTGACAAAAGTTGTTTGCCTAACAGTGATGGCATTATTTATCCAATGCACCTGAATAAACATTAAACCGATCAATGATAGGCTAATTAGTGTAATTATAAAAAAGATGATTTTTTTATTCATTGATACAAAGATACAGTTTGAAAAGCATATTCAATTCTGTTTAACAAAATTTAACTTTTATTAATCTTACTTAACAAAAGGATTGGTTTTTCAGATGTACTTTTGTTTCGTTAATAAAAATTACAAAATGAGCAATTGATTTTCACAACTGTATAAATTTATGTAAGATTAACATTGTGCATAAAAAGATTTCTTACCTGACATTGATTATGGTTTAAAAAAATGCCCCAAAAGAGGGGCATTTTTTTTGAATTAGATTTTCCGACACTTTGCCGGTTCTTGAACATTATTTTTAAATACCGATATTCTGGCTTTTTATTACCTTGATTTTACTTTCCTTAACAATTCTCATATTTGTCAAATCAAAATCCTCAATTAAATTAATTCCGGGGTTTTTCCCTTTTTCAAAACTTCCAAGCTTTTCATCAAATCCTAAGAATTCAGCTCCATTTATAGTTGACCATTTTAACAGTTCTTCCAAATGTATTTCAGAATATTTATTTGAAATTGTTTTTATTTCTTCTAAAACCGATAGAGTTTCATTTGAAGCATAACTATCGGTTCCAATTGTGATTTTAGCGTTTTTGTTAATAAACTCTGGGATATTCGGCAAACGGTTTTCGATAAATAAATTTGCATTAGGACAAAAACACCAATAAATATGCTTGAAATTTTCAATAGCAAAATCAATATCTTCAGGTTTTGAAAATGTATTATGAACCAATAAAAGTTTATTTTGCTTTGGTAAAAACGAGGCAATTGATTGCAATGGACTCAATCCTGTTGCTTTAAAATGCGATAAACTTATTCCGAGCTTCTTAAAATTCTCAACAATTTTGCCTGTTTTGTTTTTGAAAAATAAATTTTCATCATTGCTTTCCTGATGGTGAAAACTTAGCAAAGAATTGTTTTGTATAGAAAATTCTTTTATTTTTTTAAATAAAATTTCCGATACCGAATAAGGGGCATGTGGAACTATTGATGCTTTATTATTTTTTTCCAAAATCGAAATTTGAGAATAGAGATCAAGATTTTTCTTAAATCTTTCTTTTGCAACATTTGGGTTAGAACCGTAAATTTCGAGAAAAGTATAAAAATTCAACTTGCTTTTTTCTTTCATCGAAAACGAAAGGTTTGTATTTGAAACATCGCCAACTGCAACGGTTCCCGACAAAACCATATCTTCTTCAGCTTTTTTGATGGCTTCAAGCATAAATTTTTTATCAAATTTCTTTTTTGATTTCTGAACTTCAATAACAAACTCACCCAGACCGGTATTTTTTTTTATTAGATTTTTAAGATACGACAATTCAATATGCGAGTGAGTGTTGATAAAACCCGGACATAAAATTCCTTTATATTTTTTTATATCATCTTTTGTATTAATTTCCGAAGGTTTTAAAACATCAATGATTTTTCCATCAGTTTCAAAAATTAGAATTCCATTTTTTATTGGATTTGAAGTAATTGGAAAAATATAATCGGCTGAAATTTTAATCATAATTTGAAATAATATTTGCCGAATTTAGAAAAATTTAGCAACATTGCATTAAAGATTCCATCTTTTGAAAAGATGGAATCTTTTATTTATTCGGCTCAAACCTGACAGCTTAAAATTAAAAAATCGTTCGATAAGCGGGAAAACGTATTACCATTTTTTAGGCTTAAAATCCTTTTGATTAACGATTGAAGCACTTCCCCCTGTTGCTTTAATTACATAGAATCCTTGTTTTTCTACCATGCGATCGCTGGCTCCATCGGCAGATATAAATGCAACACATCCATAAATTACTTTATCTTTATAAGCCGACATATATTTTTTTGCTTTCCATATTTTTTCATGAAAATCCTTTACGTCTTGTGGCCGCAAAGTTGTTTTAACTTCTACAATAACAATTTCATCTCCGTTAACGGCAATTATATCATACTCATAATTTTCGCCTTCATGGTTTCCTTTAACCCTTTGCAATGTTTGCTCAACCGGAATACCTTTTTCTTTTAACAATTTTATCAAATCGCCTTCCACGAGCGACTCAACCAATTTCCCCCATTGTGATGTAAAAAGTGCCGACAACTTTTTGATTTCTTTGGCTGTTTCTTTCATTTGTTTGTCTGTTTCATTGAACTTCTCAGAAAGCATTCTGTCAGTTTCCTGAAACATCAACCAAACTTTTTCAAAATTTAATGTTTGTCCATACTTTTCAAGAGCTTCTTCTGCTTTGGAGCTTTCTTCTTTTCGATCTTTAAAAGTTGTCATTTTTTACTTTTTTACAAA